>JALWHQ010000282.1 GCA_026983525.1 Anaerolineae bacterium
CCCCCACATTACCCCCGCGGTCGCCCGCGCCTACGACTACCTCTTCGTCTACGGCTATCCCCCCGACACGCTCGTCCAGGAGATTGAGCGATATTATCGGCTTGAGGTAGAATCGGGCTTGGCGAGGAGATACAAGAGGTATTAGGTATCGGGTATCGGATATTGGTCACCCAACACCCAATACCCAATACCTGATACCTAATACCCGATACCCGATACCCAAACCCATGCACACCATCCTACTCATCAACCCACCATCACCACCTGGAACGACGGCCAACCGCGAGGGGACCGCGGGAATGGGGGTGCTCGTGCCCGAAGAGGGCGCGTTCTTCTACCCCCCCCAGACGCTGGCCGCGGGGGTGGCGGTGCTCACGGGCGCGGGCTACGAGGCCATCGCCATCGACGCGGTGGCGGAATCCCTGCCCACCCCGCGCGTGCTTGCCCAGGCGCAGGACATAGCCCCCGCGCTGGTGGCGGTGCTCGTCAGCCCGCAGACATGGGAAGGCGACCGCGCGTTCGTGCGGCGGTTGCGCCGCGCCATGCCGCGCGTGCCCATCCTGCTCATCGGCACGGGCGCGCGCTTCCTCCCCCACGACGAGTGGGCACCCTGGGCCGACGCCCTTCTCGTGGGCGAAGTGGAGTGGGGCCTCGTCTCCGCGGTGGACGCATTGCTGCGCGAGGAAGACGCGCCTGGCCTGCGGCGTGCGTCCACGACCACGCCCCCCGCGCCCGTCTGGACCCCGCCCGACGCGGTGCTGCCCTACCCCGCGTGGGACGCCCTGCCCGTGGAGCGGTATCCCTTCCTCACCCTGTGGGGGAGTCGAGGATGCGACCTGGGCTGCGGGTATTGTCCATACGCGGTGGGGTGGGGGAAGGAACGGCGCGCGCGCGCGGCCGAGGACGCGGCCGCGGAACTGCGCTGGCTGGCCAAGACCTTCGGCAAGCCGCGGCACATCGTGCGCGACTCCGTGTTCGCCATCGACCCCGAGTGGGTGAACCGCTTCTGCGACGCGCTGTTGCGCGACGGCCCTCCGCCCCCGTGGGAGTGCGAAGACCGTCCCGACCACCTGACCCTGCCCTTGCTCAGCCGCATGCGGGAGGCGGGGTGCACGCAGATCAAACTGGGGGTGGAAGTGCTCAGTCCCGAGGTGCTGGTGCGCTGGGGACGGCTGCGCAGCCCGCGCGACTTCGTCACCTATCGCGCGCACGCGGGCGAGGTCATCCGTGCCTGTCGCGAGTTGGGTATCCTCTGTCGCGTCTTCGTCCTCATCGGCATCGGCGAAAGCGAAGCCGACCTGGAAGCCACCGAAGCCTTCCTGCGCGAGGCGCGCCCCCACTACGTGAGCGTCAAGCCCTTCACCTCCTACCCCGGCGTCCACCCGATCCCCTTCCAGCCCCTGCCCGCGGAAGTACTGGCCCGCTGGCAGCAGCGCCTACTCCAAACCGCGGACCCGCCGCGCATGCCCCTGTGGCGCCGCGTGCGGCAATATTTGAGGTATCGGGCATCAGGTATTGGGGATTAGGAGGCGGCTACTGATGGTTGGCAAGCCGATACCCGATACCCGATACCCAATACCTAATACCCAATACCTATGACCCACAAACCACCCTTCCACATACGCGAAAGCCCATACGACCGCATCCCGTATCGGCCTGGGTTCAGGTCGCGGGGGGGCGAGGCCGCGCGCCCGCGGCTGCGCGTGGCCGTGGTCACGGGCGCGAACGGCTTCCTGGGCGCGCACCTGGTGCGCGCGCTCCTCGCCCGCGGGGTCGAAGTGCGCGCGGTCGTCCGCCCCACCTCGGACGTGCGCGTGCTCGCGGGGTTGGACATCGACCTGCGCCGCGGCGCGCTGGACGATGTGGCCTTCATGCGCGAGGTCCTGCGCGGCGCGGACGCGCTCTTCCACCTGGCCGCGCTCTACAGCCAGCGGCCCGAGGACATTGGCCTCATGTACAGGGTGAACGTGGGCATCGTGCGGGCCCTGATGAAGTTGGCCTGGGACGTGGGCGTGCCGCGCATCGTGCACACGAGCACCATCGGCACCATTGGGCGGCGCAAGGACGGCCTGCCCCCCGATGAAAGCGTGCCCTTCAACCTGTGGGATCGGGCCAGTCACTACGTGCGCAGCAAGCACCTGGGCGAACTGGCCGCGCTCACCTGGGCGGGGATGGGCGCGCCCATCGTCGTCGTCAACCCCACCGCGCCCGTGGGCGCGTACGACTGGCGCCCTACCGCCACAGGCCGCCGCATCCTCGCCGTGCTGGAAGGGCGGGTGCCCTCCTATCCGCCTGGGGGCATCAATTTCGTGCCCGCGCGCGACGTGGCCGAGGGCATGATCCTGGCCGCGCTGAAGGGCAAGCCCGGCCAGCGTTACATCCTGGGACACCTTCAGGGCAACCTCAACCTCGAGGACTTCTTGCGGCTGGTAAGGGACGTAGCCGGCCTGGCCTTATCCGAAAAGGAAGGGGGCAGGGCTGGGTGGTGGAGAGGACTGAGGAAGATGAAGAAACTTCTTCGGCGACGTTCCTTGCCCGGAGGGCAAGCACCGCATGCGCTAACCGCGAACCCACACAAAGCGATCACCGAATTGGGGATGCCCCAATCCGACCTGCGCACAGCATTTGTCGAAGCCATTGCATGGTTTCGCGAGGGAAAAACGGGACACCAACATTCACTTTAGGTCCTTTGTTCCTCCGACATCTCGGCGCGCCATCGCCGTATCTCTCCGTTCACGCGCTTGAACTCTTCTTCAATTTGTTGAATGAGATCACCACCCCGCTCCAAATCACCGCTTTTGCCTGTATCCTCCAACTGTCGACACAGGTCAGATAGCCGATGAGCCCCTACCATTGCCGCGTTGGACTTGAACGTGTGTGCCAAGCGGCGGAGTAAAGCGGCATCTTTCTTCTCATAGGCTACGCGTAAATCCCTAATAAAACCCTCTCCGTTCTGTAGAAACATTTCCACCAGTTCGGTGATGACCTGAGGAGCTTCCTCACCCCACACTTCGTAGAACTGAGCAAAGGCGTTCCTGTCCAATGAAGGCATCTCTGCACTTCTTCCCATTTCCACAACCTCCTTCCGGTCTTGAGACACCTTTTGACGAGTCAATCCAACTCGGCGACGCGTCTGAAGAGCGATGGCGGCTTCACGCAGGGTTTTTACCAGATCCGAAATGCGAATGGGTTTGCTAAGATAATCATCCATGCCCGCGGCTAAGAACCGCTCTCTATCCCCAGCCAAAGCATGAGCGGTCAGTGCTACAATGTATGGGCGTTCGGGATATGGGTAACGCTCACGAATACGACGGGTTGCCTCCACCCCATCCATGCGCGGCATCTGCACATCCATAAGGATGACATCGAATTCCCGTTGCGCTAACACTTTCAGCACTTCCTCACCGGTAGACACGACTTCTGGAGAGTACCCCATCTTCTCCAACAAACGATAAATAACGTGACGGTTAACGACGTTATCCTCGGCCACCAAAATGCGGAGAGGATACTTGACTGCCATCTCCCTGTCAATCTCCCCGCGGCCATCCACTCCAACGGGAGGATAGTGCTCGGCGAGAATGTCGACGAGAGTCTCAAACAATTGCGATGGTTTCAGCGGTTTAGTTAAAAAGGCCACCACGTCTTCTGATGCTTCTTGCATAACTCGGGGGGAAAGGTGTGTTGAGGTAAGGATAATAATTGGGATTTCACGCCCCACGGGGAAAGTGTGAATTTCCCGTGCCAGGGATAGTCCGTCCATCTCGGGCATGTGCATGTCGATCAGGGCTAAATCGAACGTCTCCCCTAACGAAATGTAGGCCAGCGCTTCGTCCGGGAATTGCACGGACACGGCTTTCATTCCCCACCGTGCCAGATAGTATCCTAAAATGCGACGATTCGTCGCATTGTCGTCCACCACAAGCACTCGGCGTCCCTTCAATTCGGGAAAGGTGGAACGCAAATAGGTCTTGCGCTCACCGGGCACAGCCTGAGCCACGATAGTGAAGTGAAAAGTTGAGCCCTTCCCAACTTCACTTTCGACCCAGATACGTCCTCCCATGAGTTCGACCAGTCGACGGGCAATCGCCAGTCCCAGCCCTGTGCCAGCAGGATGGTGTCGCCCGCTGTCTGCCTGCTGAAACGGCTGAAAGATGGTTTCCAGTTGATCGGGAGGAATGCCTACACCTGTATCTCGTACCGCAAAATGTAACTCGTACCGCCGCTCACCGCCGTTGATGGGGTAATCAAAACGATTCGCATCAACAGAGACAACCACTTCTCCCTGATCAGTAAACTTTACCGCGTTACTAAGAAGGTTGAGGAGCACTTGGCGCAGACGCGTGCTGTCCCCTATGATGGTGTGAGGCACATCTTCGGCCATTTCATAAGCCAGTTCTACCCCCTTTTCGGCTGCACGAGGCGCCACCAGGTCGAGCGCTTCTTCAATGCAAGAGCGCAGGTCAAG
>JALWHQ010000283.1:0-4703 GCA_026983525.1 Anaerolineae bacterium
CGAGGGCATCAAGCCGCCGCCTGGTCAGGTCTACCACAGCATCGAGAACCAGAAGGGCGAGTACGGCATCTTCCTGATGAGCGACGGCAGCAACAAGCCGTACCGCCTGCACGTTCGCGGGCCCTCATTCGTCAACCTCCAGGCCCTCGACCCCATGTCCCGCGGCGGCCTCATCGCGGACTTGATCACGAACATCGGCTCGATTGATATTGTATTGGGGGAGGTGGACAGGTAAGGGGTTGCAGGTTGAAAGTTAAAGGTTGAAGGTTGATTACGCATTACGCATCACGCACTACGCACTACAGGAGCAACCATGCTGCTAACGGACGCGCTTATCCAGGAAATTCGCCAACTCATCAATAAATACCCCCACCCCCGCTCCGCGCTGGGGCCCGCGCTCCACGCGGTGCAGCGGGAGTTGGGTTGGATTTCGCCCGAGGCTGAGGAGGAGGTGGCCGCGCTCTTCGGTCTCGACCCCGCGGAGGTGCACGCGTTTGTGGGCTTCTACAACATGTACTACAAGGAGCCCAAGGGCGTGTACCACATCGAAGTGTGCACCAACGTCTCCTGCAAACTGCGCGGGGCCGACCAGTGCGCTCATCACCTCATGGAACGGGTGGGGGTGCACGATTGGGGCGAGACGAGCGAGGACGGCCTGTTCACAGTAGACCACGCGGAGTGCATGGGCTCGTGTGGCACCGCGCCCATGATGAGCGTGCGCAAGCGCGGCCAGGAGCTCCCCCGCTATTACGAGCAACTCACGCCCGAACGCATCGACCAGATCATCGAAGAACTGCGCGCGAACGTGGACAAGCCCCTGCCCGTGGAGCCCGACCCCATGGGCCCCGCCCACTTCGGCGGGATGGAGACCAAGGTCCTGCTGGCCCGCGTCACTAAGCCCGATTCCCACCGCATCGACACCTACCTGGCGGACGGCGGTTACGAGGCGCTGCGGAAGGCGCTTCTGGAGATGACGCCCGAGCAGGTGGTGGAGGAGGTGAAGGCGTCGGGGCTGCGCGGGCGCGGGGGCGCGGGATTCCCCGCGGGCGTCAAGTGGTCCTTCGTGCCCAAGGACGTGTTCCCGCGCTACCTCGTCTGCAACGCGGACGAGAGCGAACCAGGCACGTTCAAGGACCGCATGTTGATGGAGTACGACCCGCACCAGGTCATCGAGGGCATTATTATCTCCGCCTACGCCATCCAGGCCGAAAAGGCCTTCATCTATATTCGCGGGGAGTATGGCTTCCCCTACGCGCGGCTGCAACAGGCTGTGGACGAGGCGTACGAGAAGGGCTTCCTGGGCCAGAACATCCTCGGCACCGACTTCAGCCTGGACATCATCGTCCACCGCGGCGCGGGCGCGTACATCTGCGGCGAGGAAACCGCGCTCCTCACCTCGCTGGAGGGCTACCGCGGCCACCCGCGGCTTAAGCCCCCCTTCCCCGCCGCGGTCGGCCTCTACGGCAAGCCGACCATCATCAACAACGTGGAGACGCTGGCGAACGTGCCACACATCATCAAACACGGCGCTGAGTGGTATCGCCAGTTCGGCACGGAGAAAAGCCCAGGCTTCCGCCTCTTTAGCGTCAGCGGCGAGGTGAAGAAGCCTGGGCTCTACGAGTTGCCCCACGGCATCACCCTGCGGGAATTGATTTACGAGTACGCGGGGGGCACCCTGGACGACCGCCCCATCAAGGCGGTGATCCCTGGCGGCCTCTCCATGCCCATGCTCACCGCGGAGCACCTGGACGTGGCCATGGACTTCGAGTCGGTGCAGGCCGCGGGCTCGCTGTTGGGATCCGCGGGGGTCATTGTCGTGTGCGAGGGCACGCCGATTTTGGACGTGATGGCGCGGGCGATTGCCTTCTACCGCGAGGAATCGTGTGGTAAGTGCGCGCCTTGCCGCGAGGGCGTCCCCTGGTTGGAGAAGATCGTCCTGCGCATTCGTGACGGCAAGGGGCGCAAGGAAGACCTGGACGAGATCCTGCGCCTGTCCAAGTTCATCGAGCAGCAAACCTTCTGCCCCTTTGGCCCTGCCGCAGTCTGGGGGCAGCAAAGCGCGATCAAGCACTTCCGCGAGGAACTGGAGGCGTACATCGAGGAGACGAATCCCACGGGTGAGCCTCCCACTCTCCCTGTGCGGCCGATTTATCGCCCCGATGTGGGCGAGCCCGCGAAGGAACGGGCGTGAGGGGGAAGGTGGAGATTGGAAGTTGGAGATTGGGGATTGGAGATTGAGCGTGTGATGGCGAAGGCTGTGAATTTATTGACGTTGGATGAGATTCGGCAAAGATTGCGGGATTTGATGCCCCTATTACGCGCGCGGTATCGCGTCCAACAACTGGAGATATTTGGTTCATATGCGCGGGGTGAGGCATCCGAAAACAGCGATCTGGACTTACTTGTAACCTTTGAGGAACCGCCAACGTTGCTGGAATTCGTTGAACTCGAGAATCTCTTGAGCGATATGTTAGGCGTTCAGGTAGACTTGGTGATGAAAACCGCTCTAAAGCCACATATTGGTGAAGTTATCTTGTCCGAGGCTCAACCTGTATGAAGAGGCAACGCATTCTCTTGGACTATGTTCACGACATGTATGATAACGCCCGAAAGGCGATGAGGTTTGTTGAAGGGTTGAATTTTGACCAGTTTCGAGAGGATGAGCGGGCGCAATATGCAGTGGTGCGAGCGCTGGAAATTATCGGAGAGGCATCTAAGAAGATTCCCGAAGACGTGCGCGCACAATATCCCGATATTCCTTGGCGTGCAATAAGTGGAATGCGAGATAAATTAATCCATGACTACTTTGGTGTAGATATACGCGTTGTGTGGCGGACTGTTCAAGAGGATCTTCCTGAATTGATTCGCCATCTGGAAATGATGCTTCGCGATTTAGAGTAGTGGTGTGGGAGAGGTATTGAAATGTCCTTAAAGCATATTCCTTGGCGGGATATATGCCTTTTTTAAGAAGTGCAACCATGCTGGGAGCGATAATGTGCAGGGGCAAAACGTGCTTTGCCCCTAGCTGCCAAAATCCTTTGTGCTGCGAGTAGATCATGTCCGAAAAAGTAACTATTACCATAGACGGCAAGGAATACCAGGTGCCTGCGGGGATTCCTCTTACGCAGGCGATGAAGAAGTTTATCGGCATCGATATTCCCACGTTTTGCGCGCACCCGCGCCTGGACCCCGTGGGCGCGTGCCGCCAGTGTATGGTCGAGGTGGAGACCCCGCGCGGGCCGCGGTTGACCACCGCCTGCACCACGCCCACAACGGACGGTCTGGTGGTTCACTACAGTAGCGAGCGGGCCCGCGCCGCGCGTGAGGCTACCCTCGAGTTCCTGCTCGCCAACCACCCCCTCGACTGTCCCATCTGCGACAAGGGGGGCGAGTGCCCGCTCCAGGACCAGACCCTGAAGCACGGGCCCGCGGTCAGCCATTTCCTGGAGGAAAAGACCCACAAGAACAAGCGCTACCCGATCTCCGACCTGATCATGCTCGACCAGGAGCGCTGCGTCCTCTGCTGGCGCTGTATCCGCTACCTGGAGGAATGGGAGTTCAAGCCCCAGTTGGGGCTCTACCATCGCGGCGGTGAGTCGGTCATCGACATCCATCCCAATCGGCCGCTGACCGCGAAGACGAGCGGCAACATCGTGGACATTTGTCCTGTCGGCGCGCTGACCAACCGCGTGGCCCGTTTCCACTACCGCCCGTGGACGTGGGGGCCCTTCCCGCGGGCGCTGGAACAGGTGCCCAGCATTTGCGTCCACTGCTCCCAGGGCTGCAACCTGCGCATGGACGTGCGCACGAACACGGTGCGCCGCATCGTGGCCCGCGAGAACATGGCCGTCAATGACTGGTGGATCTGCGACAAGGGGCGGTTCGCTCAGGGGTTCTTCAACCACGAGGAGCGACTGACCCAACCTTTGGTGCGGGAGAACGGCGAACTGCGGCCCGCCACGTGGGAGGAAGCTCTCCAGCGCGTGGTGGACGGGCTGCACCGCTGGGCGCAGCAGGAGCCCGAGGCGGTGGGGGCCATCGGTTCGGCCAAGGTGAGCAACGAGGCCAACTACCTGTTGCAGAAGTTCTTCCGCCTTATGGTGGACACGAACAACATCGACCATCGCGACGGCGGCGACGTGCTGGCCGACCCGCGCGGGCTCCCCGCCATTGAGGAGATCCACAAGGCCGACCTCATCGTGCTCGTGGGCATTGATTTGGCCGAGGAGCATCCCGTGCTGGCCAACTTCTACAAGCGGGCGGTGCGGCGCAACGGCGCGAAGGCGGTGGTCATCCACCCGCGGCGCACCGAGGACGCGAACTTCGGCCTGTACGTGCCCGTGCTCCCCGCGGGCGAGGCCCTTCTGCTGAACACGCTCATGGCCCGCATGGTGCAGCACGACCGCTTCGCCGCGGCCGCGCGACGCGCCGCGAGCGGCCAGGAGTTCCTCACCTTCCTGGCTGACTTCGGCGACCTGTCGGGGCTCCCAGGCGTGAGCGGGGAGACGCTGGACGAGGTGGCCCGCCTCTTCGCGGAGGCGCAGGCGCCGCTGGTGCTGTACGGCGCGGATGTGGTGCGCGGTCGTGCGGCAAGCGCGAACGCGGCCGCGCTGCACAACCTGGGCCTGCTCGTCGGCTCCGAGCGCGTCGCCTACATCGGGCCCGACGCGAACAGCGCGGGCGCGCGCGACATGGGCGTCCTG
>JALWHQ010000283.1:4713-17132 GCA_026983525.1 Anaerolineae bacterium
CTACTGGGGGAGCGAGGTGCCCGAGGAACCTGGTCTGACGTACACCCAGATGCTCCAGGCCGCGGCCGAAGGGCGGCTCAAGGCCCTCTTCGTCATGGCCGCCGACCCCGCGTCCGAGGGCGCGTGGGCCGCGCAGGCGCTGGAGCACCTGGACTTCCTGGTGGTGCAGGACATCTTCCTGACCGAGACGGCAAAACGGGCGGATGTGGTCCTGCCCGCGACGACGTACGCGGAGACGGACGGCACGTTCACGAACATGGAGCGCCGTGTGCAGCGCGCGCCGCGCGCGTTCCGTCCCGTGGGCGAATCCCGCCCCGACTGGGAGATTCTGGTGGACCTGGCGCGGCGCTGGCCCGTGCGCGAGGCGGGGGAGACGCGGCGCAAGGGCAAGAAGGGGAAGAAGGCCGCGCGCTCGCCCCAGGCCCGCTGGCAGTACGCGAGCCCGCAGGAGGTGCTGCGCGAGATCGCGCGCGTCGTGCCCCAGTACGCGGGACTGACGTGGGACGGGCTGGGCGAGGCGGGCGCGTTCGCG
Source organism: Anaerolineae bacterium (assembly GCA_026983525.1). GTDB lineage: Bacteria > Chloroflexota > Anaerolineae > JAADDB01 > JAADDB01 > S141-23. The sequence continues at coordinate 5,246 of JALWHQ010000283.1, forward strand.
TCGGACGAAGGGCTGACCCCCGCGCGGCGCTTCCAGGTCGTCCCTGTGCCCGTGCTCCCCGCGGACGAGCGCTATCCCTTCCACCTGGTGGTGGAGCGCTTCCTGTACGACCACGGCACGCTCATCCGCACGACGGACCGTTTCGCCAACCTGCTGGAACAGCCCGCGGCGCGGCTGCATCCCGATGATCTGGAGCGGCTGGGGCTGCGGTCGGGCAAGCGAGCGGTCATTGTCTCGCCCCACGGCGAGGTCACGCTACCCGTCGTCGCGGACGCGAGCGTCCAGCCAGGCACGGTAGCCATCGCCTACAGCCTCCCCGGCGCGCCCGCGGAGACCCTCCTCGGGCCGACGGGGGTCGGTGTGATGGTAGGGGTCAGGGGTGCAGGTTAAAGGTTCGCAGCTTAAAGGTGAGATACCCGATACCTGATACCTAATACCCAAACACACGCTCTCAGAGGATCACCTATGGACTGGGTCGGCTTGATACTCGTACCATTCATCAAAGGCATCGTCATCCTGCTCATCCTGCTCACGGGGACCGCGTACCTGACCCTGTTCGAGCGGAAGTTGATCGCGCGCTTTCAGGTGCGCCTGGGGCCGAACCGCGCGGGGCCGTACGGCATCCTCCAGCCCCTGGCCGACGCGGTGAAACTCTTCCTGAAGGAGGAGGTCATCCCTGGGCACGTGAACAAGCCCGTCTACCTCCTTGCGCCCATGCTGGCCATGATCCCCGCGCTGGCCCTGTTCGCGGTTGTTCCCCTGGGGCCTGACATCGAACTGTTCGGCCGCCGCATCCCCCTGCACATGGGGGACATCAACGTGGGCCTCTTGTACATCATGGCCATCGCCTCGGTGGGCACCTACGGGGTGATGCTGGCGGGGTGGGCGAGCAACAACAACTACTCGCTCCTGGGCGCGATGCGCACCAGCGCGCAGATGATCTCCTACGAGTTGCCCATGGGCGTGTTCATCGCCAGCCTGTTGCTCATCACGGGCACCATGAGCGTGGTGCAGATTGTGGAGAACCCGCGGCCCCTGTGGGCGTGGATTTGGCTGTGGCTGGGGTTTCCCTTCTACTTTATCACGGTGCTGGCGGAGACGAACCGCGCGCCCTTTGACCTGCCTGAGACGGAGAACGAGTTGATCGCGGGGTATCAGACGGAGTACGGCGGCTTCAAGTTCGCCATCTTCTACATCTCCGAGTACCTGCACATGCTGACCAGCAGCGCGGTGGTGGCGACCCTCTTCTTCGGCGGGTGGCGAGGTCCGTTTGCCGAGCAGTTCCCCTTGCTGGGGATCGTCTACCTGGCGCTGAAGACGGTGTTCGTGCTCTTCCTGTTCGTTTGGGTGCGGGCCAGCGTGCCCCGCGTGCGCTACGACCAGTTGATGAGTTTTGGTTGGAAGTACCTGTTGCCGCTGTCGCTGGTGTATCTGGCGATAACCGCGGTGCTGGTGGTGATGCTGGGGTAATACGTGATGCGTGATGCGTAGTGCGTAATGCGTAACTGGGGAGACGTTGCTTACGTATTACGCATTACGAATTACGAGGGAGGATCTGTATGGGGTTGAAAGACTTATACCAGGGTGGACGCGCGATAACGCAGGCCCTGGGGGTGACGTTGAAGCACCTGTTCCAGCCGCCGGTGACGGTGGAGTCGCCCGACAGGGAGCCGATCATGGTGTACCCGCGCTTTCGCGGGCGGCACTATCTGCGCCGTTACGAGAACGGGCTGGAGCGGTGCATTGGCTGCCAGTTGTGTGAGGCCGCGTGCCCCACGGGCGCGATCTATGTGGAGGCCGAGGAGAACGATCCTGAGAATCCCGTTTCGCCCGGCGAGCGGTACGCGAAGGTGTACGAGATCAACCTGCTGCGCTGTGTGTTCTGCGGCGACTGCGAACTGGCCTGCCCAGTGGAGGCCATTGTGCTGGGCCACAGCTACACGCTGGCCAACTACGAGCGGCGGGATTTCGTTCTTACCAAGGAAGACCTGCTGAACCCGCCCGAGCCTAACGTCATCGTGCGACCGGAGGAGTAATCCATGGAATGGTTCTTCTTTGCCCTGTTCGGCCTGGCCGCGCTGGTTGGTAGCCTGGGGGTGGTGCTGAGCCGCAACGCGGTGCACAGCGCGCTCTTCCTCCTGCTGAACTTTGCCGCGTCCGCGTTGCTGTTCCTGCTGCTGGGCGCGCAGTTCCTGGCCATGGCCCAGATCCTGGTCTACGCGGGCGCGATCGTGGTGCTCTTCATTTTCGTGGTCATGCTCATCGGCAACGAGACGATGGACGACTTCGTCGCGCGCGAGCGGCCCGCGCTGCGCCTGGCCGCGCTGGCCTTGGTGGCCCTCTTCCTCGCGGGGGGCGTGTACACCGTCTTCTTCTCCCCCTGGGGAAGTGCGCAGGGCATCGCCGACTACGGTGCGGTGGAAAGCGTGGGACGACTGTTGTTCACGCGCTACCTGTTGCCCTTCGAGTTGGCGTCGGTGATATTGCTCGCGGCCATGATTGGTGCGATCATTCTCGCGGGACGAACGAAGCCGCCGTTGGGGAGGCCGGAGGAGTAGAGAGCAGGTATTGGGTATCAGGTATCGGGTATCAGGTATTAGATAGGCGCACCGCTGATACCCGATACCCGATACCCAATACCTGATACCTAATACCCAATACCCGATACACCAACCAACCGAGGACACAACGATGGTTCCTACTGCATATTACCTGATTCTTGCCGCGGTGATTTTTTCCATCGGCGCGCTGGGCGTGCTGGTGCGGCGCAACGCGCTGATCATCTTCATGTGCATTGAGATGATGATGAACGCCGCGAACTTGACGTTCGTGGCGCTGGCGCGACACTTCGGCACGTTGGACGGCCAAATCGTCGTCTTTTTGGTGATGGCCATTGCCGCCGCGGAGGTGGCTATTGGCCTGGGTATCGTCGTTGGGCTTGTGCGACATCGGGACACGACAAACGTGGATAGGATTAATTTATTGCGATGGTGAGAATGTAGTGCTGGAAGGAGGTCGTTAAATGCCCCTGTAGGTTGTATCAGTGAAGGAGAGACAACTGAGGAAGCGTTTCGCAATATAAGAGAGACGATAGGGTATACCTCGAACCGATAGAGCCCAAGGAGGTCAGCGCATCACAGGAATGAATTCGAAGGCATTTGATGGGAGTACGAAATATGACAACAGTCGTGTTACCAAAAGGGACAATACGAGCGTTGCACGAAATAACAGGTGAATCTCGTCCTGAAGTTGCTCTTGTTCTTGTTTTGAAAGATGCAATCGCGTATCGAATGGAGAGCATTGAACAAGAACTGAGGGCGTTTGAGGAAAAGTATGGGATGACGTTCGAGGAGTTTAAGAAACAGTGGGAAAGCGAAGACAGGGACGAAGACTACTCATGGGAAAGAGAACGGGATTATCTGGAATGGGAAGCTTTGATCACGCGAAAGCGGCGACTTGAGGAGACATACGGGTGGCTCTTGTAACGACGCGGGAACTCCTGGATGAGATTGCAACTGCGTGTGAAAATTCTGACTTAGTGGAGACCTATGTTGTGCAACACATGGACATCGATATTCTAAAAGTACGTGTATACTTAACGAATGCACGGTTTATTGAGGTGTTTTACAACATAATGACGGAGAAAGTCGCCTTTGCCCTTATCGAGGGAGAAGAAAGGACATACGGAAAAGACAACGCCAAAATGGGATGGCATGTACATCCTTGGGAAAATCCACGCGAACATGTGCCTTGTGAACCTGTAACGTTTGCCGAGTTTTTGCAGGAAGTAGAAAAATTGGTGCAAAACTAACAAGGTATGCTTTGTGACTTTTGCTCAAGACGATGATCACTTTTCCGCTGATTGAACGAATGCCGCAAGAGAAGTCGTCTGAAGAACGGGCGGTAATGGTGGAGGCATTGCGGCGGGTCCTGATCGAGGCGCCTGAGGTGGTGTTTGCTTACCTGTTTGGCTCCTTTCAGGAAGGACGGCCATTTCGGGATGTGGACATTGGGGTATATTTGACTGAGGATGCTGATCCGTGGGAGACGGCGTTTCGACTGGCTGCTGCGTTGGAGCGTGCCCTGCGCGCGGCAGGGCATCCTGCGCCTGTGGATGTGCGGGTGTTGAACGAGGCACCCGTGGCATTTCGATACCATGTGTACCAGGGCGAAGTACTCGTCAGTCGGGATGAGGACCTGCGTGCTCGGGAAACGGTGTACGCTTTTACTCGCTACTTGGACATAAAGCCTTTGTTGGAGCAGGCCCTTAAGGAGGCCATCGTGTCATGGGCTTGAACGCCGCACTTATCCAGGCCCGCTTTGATGATATTCGAGAGTCCCTTGAACGTCTGGAATCTATTCGTCAACGCCCAAGGAAAGAGTTTCTTGCGGACCAAGATCTGCGCGATTTGGCCTCTTATCGCTTGCTGGTGGCTATCGAGGCGGCCATCCAGATATGCTACCACGTGAGTGCTCAGGTGCTTCACAAAGCACCTACGGAATACGCGGAGTGCTTTGCATTTTTAGGGGAAGCAGGCATTCTCTCGCAGGCTTTGAGCGAGCGATTACAGCGCATGGCTCGTTTTAGGAATGTCCTGGTGCACCGATATTGGGATGTGGACTACAGTCGAGTTTACGATGTACTGCAGCGTGACTTGGACGATCTGAGAGAATTCATGCGAGCGATAAGCGAACTGTTAGGCTAGAACTGTAGTCGAAGAAAACCGTGACAGTTCAATCAAGAAAACAAGTTGCGAGGTCTCGCCGATGATTGTTGATCACGCATGGCTGTTGCTGGCGTTTCCAGTTCTGGGCTTGGTGCTGAACCTGGCCTTCGGGCGCAGGTGGGGCAAGAATGTGACGGGCATCGTGGCGTCGGCCGCGGTGCTGGGCTCCTTCTTCGTCGCCCTGGGCCTCTTCCTGCACCTGAACGGCCTGCCCGAGGAAGAGCGCACTATCGAGCAGGTGCTCTGGCCGTGGATCACCATCGACCAGTTCCGGGTGGACATCGGCCTGCTCATTGATCCCCTGTCCGTGTTCATGGCCTTAGTAGTCACGGGCGTGGGTTTCCTCATCCACGTCTATTCCATCGGTTACATGTGGGCACCCCACGAGGAGGGGGAAGAGGAGGCCATGGGGGACATCCCCCGCTTTGTGCGTTACTTCGTCTACCTGAACTTCTTCGTCCTGATGATGCTCACGCTCGTCATGGCCAACGACTTCGTGCAAATGTTCATCGGCTGGGAGGGCGTGGGCCTGGCCTCGTACCTGCTCATTGGCTTCTGGTTCTTCAAGCCCAGCGCCGCGGACGCGGGCAAGAAGGCCTTCCTCGTCAACCGTGTGGGCGACGTGGGCTTCATCCTGGCCATGCTGTGGATCTTCCGCTTGAGCGGGCGGCTCAACTTCATCGACCTGTTCCACCCTGAGAACGTGCAGGCCCTGCAAATCGGGGCCACGACCATTGGGCTGCTCCTGCTCCTGGCCGCGACGGGCAAGTCCGCGCAGATTCCGCTGTACGTCTGGTTGCCCGACGCGATGGAAGGCCCCACGCCCGTCAGCGCGCTCATCCACGCCGCGACCATGGTCACCGCGGGCGTGTACATGATCGCGCGCAACGCGCCCATCTTCGCGCTCACACCCACGGCCATGACCTGGGTAGCCACCATCGGCGCGCTCACCGCGTTCTTCGCCGCCACTATCGCGCTGACACAGACGGACCTGAAGCGCATCCTGGCCTATTCCACCGTCTCCCAGTTGGGCTACATGTTCCTGGGCGTGGGAACGGGCGCGTTCGTGGCGGGAATTTTCCACCTCTACACGCACGCGTTCTTCAAGGCGCTGCTGTTCCTGGGCGCGGGCAGCGTCATGCACGCCCTGCACGGGGAGTTGGACATCCGCAAGATGGGCGGGCTGAAGGAGAAAATGCCCATCACGTACAGGACATTCCTGATTGGCGCGGCCGCGCTGGCCGGCGTCCCCCTGCTCTCAGGCTTCTTCTCCAAGGACGAAATTCTGCTCGCCGCGTGGGAGAAGGCCCCCGTGTTGTGGGGCATCGGCATCGTCACCGCGTTCATGACCGCGGTGTACTCGTTCCGCGCCGTGTTCGTGCCCTTCTGGGGGGAACCGCGCAATCGCAAACTGTTCGACCACGCGCACGAGTCCCCACGGGTAATGACCGTGCCCCTGGTGGTGCTGGCTGTGGGCGCGGCTCTCGCGGGCTACATCGGCCTGCCCAAGATGTCCTGGCTGGGCGAGTGGCTCGCGCCGGTGTTCCACGGCGTGATGCACGAGCCCGAGGTGGGCGTAGCCGCGTGGGCCTTGATGGGCGTCTCCGCGGTGGTGGCCCTTGCGGGCGTCTACTTCGCCTACCACGCGTTCGTGGTCAACCCCGACGTGGTGCTGAGCATCCGCCGCACGCTGGGGCCCATTGACACGCTGGTGCAGAACAAGTACTACGTGGACGAGTTCTATATGACGGTGGTGGTGAACCCGCTTAAGGCGATGGCCGATTGGCTGGCCTACGTGTTCGACCAGCAGGGCATCGACGGCCTGGTGAACGGCGTGGCGCGGGCCACGGGCTGGCTGGGCGGGCAGGTGCGCCGCGTGCAGACGGGACGCGTGGGGACATACGCGTTTACGCTGTTCGTGGGCGTGGTATTGCTGGTTATGTACTTTATTGTGCTTGCAGTGTAAGTTGGAAGACTGAGAGTTGAGTTAAGGTCGTTTCACAAAGACTCTGATCCCGGTATGCCACCAAGAGGCAGCGAGAGACCTCGCTGCCTCTTTTTTTAAGTTTGAGGGTAAAGGAAAATTTGTCTGAACGACGAGTCGACGATGGGCTGTAGATGATGGACGATTGCCCCAAACACTCATGTGTCGTCCATCGTTTGTCATTCTTACGTCCTGTAGTGAACAATTTTTGGGATGTCTACTCGGTTGCGATGTTCTCCTCGTTTGATTGGTCGCGTGATCACCCCATTTTCATCTGAAAAAGGAAGGCTTGAGATACCTTAGAGATACCTCTTTGGTATGGTCATGTAGTGTACCCCCTATTCATACCAGTACAATGGCCGGAGGACTCTTATGCGTGAACGGATACAACGTGTCTTGCATGTTGTATTGGTTGCCGCCTTAGTGGTACCGCTGTTTGCTCCCATTGTAGAGGCCGCAACCCCAGAAGATCCGGCTCGGGTTGAATCTCTGCGCGCGAACGACCCTCGTTATCTTCCCTCAGACCCGGGCGAATCTGAGGAGACGTTTGCTCGGCCTCAATTTATGGGCATATTGGATGAAGACACACCTCAATTGGAGGCACGCGGGCGTACCCTGGGCGAGACGGTGCGCGGGCTGGACAAGGAGGATTTCCTGGCCTTTCGCCTCGGCAAGCCCGCGCTCGTGCGCCTGGATGTCTACTACTTCGACACCAATGCCACTCTGCAGGTGGAACTCCTAGACTTTTCCGGCTATCGCCGGGGACGGGCATCCCAGCGTATTGACGGCGCGGGCCTACGTGATCTCGTCCTCGAGCCGGGACTGTACATCGTCCACCTGACCCACGTCAAGGGCTTCGGCACCGATTACAATGTGCAGGTCACCGTGCAGGAGTGGCGCGAAGAAAAGCCCGGCCGCGCGCCCGGTCTGGCCGCTCCCGCCCAGACCTCACCTCCCGCCCAAACGAAGGCTGCCCAGCAGGATCCCTATGAGCCGAACGACTCTCTGGAAAGCGCGTACTATCTGGGATACGTCGACCCCTACGGAGTCAACATCGAGGCAGCCGATATAGGGGCCGGTGAAACCGAGTATGATTGGGATGATTTTTATGTTGCTTCGTTAGGAGCACCGGGCGATTTCTTTATCCAGATTGACTACGACGGCGATTATTTGTACGCGGCCCTTCTTGATGGGACAGGGACCCCTATTGCTTGGGCGACTCAGTGGGATGTGGCGACCCTGGGCATCTCGGCTACGGGGTTGGCTCCGGGAGACTACTACTTGCATATCTGGTACGATGGAGAATTGTTCGTCTGGTATAATGCGTTTTGGAGTTTTACTCCCGGGCAACTCACAGAAACCCCTACGGCCACTCCAACATCAACACTCACGACCACTCCCTGCCCCAATGATCCGGACGAGCCCAACGAGTGGATTGATCAGGCCGCACCCATTACGCCGGGTGTTGCCATCCAACGCTACATTTGTCCCCAGTATGATGAGGACTTTTTCTCCTTCACGGCCAATGCAGGGGAAACCATCGACATCTCGCTGACGAACCTGCCCTCGAACTTCGAATTCCTTCTTTGGGACAAGAACGGTAATGTGGTGCAGCAATCCACCAACGCGGGCACCGCCTCCGAGTATATTTCCTATGTCGCTACTTATAGCGGCACCTATTATGCGCACGTTACCGGCATGACGATTGACGATCAGGCCAACTGGAGTCAGAATCCGTACACTCTCCTGGTGCAGGTGGGCACGCCGCCTACAGACACACCGACCCCCACGTCGACTCCCACCAGCACGCCTACGCCAACATTAACGCCGACACCAACCAGCACCCCCACCCCTTGTGTGGATGCCTTCGAGCCCAACGACGCGCTGGGGCAGGCGCACGACATCCCGAACACCCCCACGGTGTACGCCTGCTTTAGTAACGAGACCGACCAGGATGTGTACAAGCGGGTGATGGGCGCGAGCGACGTGGACAAATACTGGGTCATCGACCTGAGTGGGCTGCCCCTGGGCACCATCGTCGTGGTCTTGAATTCCCGGGAGCAGAAACTCGTCACCCGCGAGGTGAGTTCACTCGAGGATCGGGTGGCCGTCCGTATTGACGAGGCCGGTCCCCATTACCTCTTTTTGATTCCGCCTAACACCACGCCCAGCACCGGCCTCTCTTACCGCTTCACCCAGGTGGTGACGGAGAATCCCACCCCCACACCTGCACCCTGCGCCGATCCCAACGAGCCCAACGACACGGTCGCACAGGCGACGGACATCACCGCCCAGTCCTCGGTGCAGGCGTGTTTCGCCAACCGGTCGGACCGGGACGTGTACAAGCGCACCATGAGCGCCGGGGACAAGGGCAAGTACTGGCACATTGACCTGAGCACGTTGCCCTCGGGCACGAGCGTGTTGGTCGCCGACCCCGAAGGTTCAGTTGTGGCCGCGGGCACGGGGGGCAGCGGCTCACTGGACGTGTACGTTGCCACCACGGGCGCGTACATCGTCACCCTGGCGCCGCCCTCGGCCCTGCCCGCCAGCGGCAAGACGTACACCCTCGCCCAACGGGTGGACGCACAGGCCCCGGCACCGGCCGCATACGTGTGCGCGTCGGGTTCGGACCCCTACGAGCCCAACGACACACGGAGCACAGCCACCGACATCACCGGTTCTGGCGGTCTCAACGACGCTTGCTTCGTGCGCAATGACGACCAGGACTTCTACAAGGTGAACGTGCCCGCTTCCCAGGTGGGGCAGGTGCTGCGATTCCGCGTGTCGGGCCTGCCGGTCGTTTCCAAGTTGATCGTCTACGGTCCCGACGGGAAGGTGCGCAAGGTTCTGCCCCAGGCCGATCAGATTGCGCAGCACGCGCTCTACACGGACATCGACCGGGCGGGCGTGTACACGCTCCAGGTCAGTCCTCAACGGTTGTCCCTGCTCGCGCGTGGCGCGCAGGCCGGGGCGGCCAACACCTACGCGGTGGACTACACCTTCGTGGCACCCACACCGACGCCCACCGCAAGCCCGACGCCTACATCCACACCGACACCAACCCCCACGCCCACGTTCACGCCTACGCCCACCCCATCGCCGACGCCCACGGGACAGGCGCCTGTCGCCTCCCACGTGAACGTGCCCCAGAATCCCATGCCCTTCGGCGACACCCTCACCGTGAGGGCGTACTATCAAGATCCCGACGGGTGCGACAACATCGAGTGGGTGGAACTGTGGTTTGGGGATGTGGGATCCCCCACCAAGGCCTACTTTAAGGCCAACGTCAAAGGCGGCCCGGCCGGAGGTGGCCCCATTTCCCAGGTGGTGAACGGTGCGGTCTACCTGGCCGGGGACCTCTTCGGCTGGCAACTCATTCCTTACAGTTTCGCGGGCGATCCTATTCAGACGGCCGAGAACTCGGCTGCAGTGCTCTACGGCACGGGTGAGAACGCGCTGCGCGGGTTCTATCCAGGCCCCGCGACGCGCTGGTCGTGCGTGAATGCGACCACCCTCGAGGTGCAGTGGACCTTCGCACTCAAGCAGAGCATGGTGGGCTTCCACAACATCGTGGGGCGGGCTACGGACGCCCAGGGACGGCAGGGCGTTGCCAGCCGTCTGGCCTCCATCGAGGTGCTGGCGCCCACGCCCACGCCCGTGCCCGGCGCCACCAACGTGCGCGTGAGCGGTCGCACCTACATCGGCGAGGTGAACGACCGCTCCACGCCTTTGAAGGACGTCGACGTCCAGGTGGCCCTGTGCCGCGACCGTAACAACGCTTTTGCCAGTGGCAAGAGCGGAGCGGATGGCGCCTACCTGACGACGGGGCTCCTGCCCTCCGGTGCGCTGAACAAGGATACTCTGTGCATCGTGGTCACCGCGCCCTTGGGCTACCAGTTCAAGGGCATCAAGTACGACGGCAGCAACCTGGTACCCTTCTACTTCAAGTCGGGCGACGGCGTCGATTCGCCTTCCCAGGCGTACCTGGTGTCCAAGAAACTGCTCGACCTGTGCCAGGGCGGATGTCCGAACGTGATCGCCTTCGACGCCCTGGATGTCTGGTTCCTGCCCGTGGGTGGGGCGTCACAAGACCCCACACCCACGCCCACGCCCACGATTCCGCCCACACCCACGCGGCCGCCCACGGCCACACCCTCGCCCACGCCCACGCCGCAGCCTGTGCCCAATCAATCCTATCGTGATGTGGGCAAGGTACGCGTCTGGGCGGACCGCTTCGAGAACAACGGCGGTACCATCGTGGCCAAGGGCCGCGTCTACATCGGCAAGCAGGGCAACGACCCCAACGGCAAGGACCGCCTCTTCCGGGTCGACCCCATCACTATCAGCGGCGTGGGCCTGCAGGGCACCGTCTCCTGGAAGAGCAGCGGCGACCTGACCATCGAGGGCGCGCTGCTGCTGCAACCCCACGCCATCCCCATCCTGGCCGGGGACAAACTCCTGGTCAACCGCAACACCGGCGTGGTCACCGTCGGCGGCCTGCTCAAGAAGTACCTGGTGGACAAATTGGGCAAGCAGGCCAAGTTCGACTTCAACCCGCGCGTCCAGATCAGTGTGCTGTGGGACTACGTCCGCCTCACCGGCGAGGTCACCATCAAGGACCTGCCCGAGAACCCCAACGCCAAGTTCAACGTGGAGGTTCGCCTGAAGTACGACGGCAGCGTCGAGGGGAACGTCACCAACGCCAAGTTGACCTTCAAGATCGCGGGCGGCACCCTGGTGGCCGAAAACCTCTCCCTGGACACGGACGGGAAACTGAAGATCGGCAAGGCCACGATCACCTTCCCCGCCATCAAGCCCATCGTCGTCAACGAGATGGAAATCGGCCCCGATGGGTTCAAGTTCAAGAACATGACCGCGGGCGCGGAGTTCGACATCCCGCCCCTCAACATCGCGGACTTCTTCATCCTGGAAGGGGAGGCGAAGAAGAACAACCAGCCTCTGAAGGCCATCCTACACCTCGAGGTGCAGGGCAAGACCTACCGCGCGGGTCGCGTCCCGGCCGGCGTGCAGGTCACCGCGCTCAACGCCAAGTACAAGATTGAGTTGGTGGGCCGCGTGCGCCTGCCCAAACTGCCCCTCAACAGCAACGTCACCTCCTCCAACATGCGCCTGACGTTGCAGGACGGCAAACTGACGGGCAGCATCGGGAAGTTGG
>JALWHQ010000284.1 GCA_026983525.1 Anaerolineae bacterium
GTACAGGTTCAGGTAGCGCATGGCGGCCAGGGTGACGAGCAGGGTCTCGTTGGTGCGGGTGACACGGACGCCCCAGGCACGAGGATCCAACACCACCTTGCGGGCCCGTGTTTCCACCTCGGCAAACGCGGGGGTGACGAAGACCACGTCGTCCTCGCTCATGCGGGCAAGGAAGCGCCCCACCTTCTTCAGGCCTTCCTCGGCCACGATGATCAGCGCGTCGGGCGTCTGAATGCCCGTGTACATGATCTCCTCCGGGCTCAGGATGACCTCGCTCACGCTGTGGCCGCTCATGATCGTGACCGGGTAATCGTCCCGTTGGGTGGCCCAAAGGCCGCTGAGCACGCCCGCCGTTGCGACGACGCCCGCGGTGGAGCGCACCTTACCACCGGCTTTGCCGGCAATCACCAGTTGGAAGGGCCGGTCCAAAGAGGAAGTGAACGTGGGAGTCAGCCCCCGCACGGGCAAGGCCGGCTGCCCCTGGAATTCCTCGGCCAGTTCGTGCAAGGCCCGGCTGAACTCCGGCCGCGTCTCGTGCACGAGAAGCCCCGTCTCCAGCCCCAGTTGCTGCTGGGTGCTGATGAGGAGTTTCTTGCTAAAGTCGTTGTTCGGGACGAAATACGCGGTGCACAGTTCCCAGATGTCCAACAGGGCGAAACCCGGGTGCATGATGGCCTCGGCAATGCGGTCGGGCAATTCCTTGTCGAAGGTGGTGCCCCGCCACACGTAGGTAGCCCCGTTCAGGGCCACAGTGCCCGCGATGTCAAAGGGCTGCTCCAGGTTCCCCTGACGGGTGGTGCTGGTGCGCATGCCCGTGGGCGTTGTGACCGAATGCTCGCCCCCGGTCATGCCGAAATTGAGGTTGTTGAAGACAAGTACCGTGACATCCACGTTGCGACGGGCCGCACTGATGATGTGATGTCCGCCTATACCCGTTCCGCCATCCCCGATGAAGACGATGACGTGAAGATCGGGGTTGGCAAGTTTGATCCCTTCGGCATAGGCCACGCTGCGCCCGTGCAATCCGTGAAAGGCATTGGTGCGGAAGTACTGGTCACTCAGCCCCACACAGCCGATGTCACTCACCAGCACCACGTCGTGCGGGTCCAGCGCCAGGCGCGTGAGGGCCTTATCCACATGATTGAGGATCATGGTGTGCCCACACCCCGGGCAGAAGGGGTACGGATGTTCGTTGCGATAGGTTTGTACGGGTAACACCTCGGCAACCGCTTTGGCGTTCATGGCGAACCTCGGAGTTGGGTATTGGGTATCGGGTATCGGGTATTGGGTATTGGGTATCCCGATGGTTGGATCATGGCGTGTTAAGGAACTGCGGCTTCAATGATTTGTTGGGGGGAGATTTGCTCCCCATCGATGCGGAATACGCCGCGGATGTCGGGGGGTGGCGCGCCCTCGCGCGCGGCCCACCGGTAGGCCAGGCGCTCGATCTCGCGCGCGTACAGGCCCATGTTCAGTTCGGCCACCACGACGCGACGCATCCCTCGCAAGGCCAGGGAGAGGATGCCCTCGGGCACGGGCCACAGGGTGTGCAACGTCAGCGCACTTACCCGAACCCCATCGGCGCGCAGGGCGCGGGCCGCAGCGCGCATGGCCCGGGCGGGCGTGCCGTAGGAGACCAGGAGCACCTCCGCCTCCTCGTCCGGGTCGTACCGGGCAAACTCCGTCTCCTCCCGATGATCCATGATCTTGCGCCACAGGTGTTCGTTCAACCGCCCCACCTTGGCCGGGTCTTTCGTCAAAAAGCCGTGCTCGTCATGGCTGGAAGTCGTCACTCGGAGGATGTGGGGACCGCCGTAGTAGGTCATCGGCGGTACAGCATCCACCGGGTCGAAATCCCAGGGCAGGAAGGTTTCCTCGGGACGCCAGCGGGGATCCCGATAGCCGGGAGGGGGCACGGGCGCCAGGCGCCGCTCGCGCACGGGCACGCGCCGGTACGCGTTCACGTCCACCGTGGCCCGACTCATGACCATTTCCTTATCCGTGGCCAGAATCACTGGCGCCCGAAACCGCTCGGCCAGGTCGAACGCGCGCATGGTCAGGGTGTAACACTCGGCCACGGACGAAGGCGCCAGCACAATGAGGGGATACCCCCCCGATGTTCCCCAGCGCAGAAACTGGATGTCGCCCTGCGCCCCGGTGGTGGCGCCACCGGTCGCGGGCCCCATGCGCTGCGCGTCCACAATGACCAGGGGCACCTCGGCCATGATGGCCAGGCCGATGTTCTCGGAGTAAAGGGAAATCCCCGGGCCGGAGGTGGCCGTCATGGCTCGCGCGCCCCCAAAGGTGGCCCCAATGCACATGCTGATGGCTGCAATCTCGTCCTCGGCTTCGATGGCAATGCCCCCCACCTTGGGGAGTTCACGCACCATGTGGAGCAAGATGGGCGTGGCAGGGGTGATGGGGTATCCGGCGAAGAACGTACACCCGGCGTCGATGGCTCCTCGAGCGATGGCCGTCGCGCCGTCCACATACTCCCGCACAGGTGAATCTTGTTGTTCTGTCATGGACGTCATCGTCCTCCTTTTACCCGTAGACTATGAACAATGCCCTCTTGGCCGACTGACAAATTTACATGCGTTAGCAGGCCCCTTGTGGAGGGCGGGAGGAGGGGAGGCTTTTCTGGGCGCCGGGCTTCGCCCGGCGCCCAGAAAAGCCCTTCTCCCCCCACCCTTCCCGTACGGCCACCTCCCAAGGGCAAAGTTTTGTCAGTCAATCAGAATGCCCTCTTAGTCTATTGACAAGGTCCTGAGAGAGGTGGGGGGAGAGAGGCTGCATACTTGTGCACCACCTCGAAGAGCACGGGTACACCGAAACGCAACGCGCTAATGGGAATGCGCTCGTCGTGCCCATGGGCCAGGGTCTCGAAGTTCAGACCGGGCGGCAAGTACATGGGCGAAAAGCCGTAGCACGTGATGCCCAGGCGGTGAACATGCTTGGCGTCGGTGGAGCCGGAAAGTATGTAGGGAATGACATGGGCCCCGGGCGCGTGTCGCTCCAACGTCTCCGCCATGATGCGCCACATTGGGTGGTCCAGAGGTTGCTCCACAGGCGGGGAGTAGGCGTGTACCTCCAACTCGTACCCGTCACCGATGACCTCGCGCACCTGGGCAAAGAGACGCTCCTGGTCATCACCGGGCAAAATGCGCGCGTCCACGAGCGCTTCCGCCTGGGAGGGAATAACGTTGACCTTCTCCCCTGCCTGGAGCATGGTCGGTGTGACGGTATTATGGAACATGGCGTACAGGGTACGACGGGTTCCCGCGGGCATGGGAAGGCGCCGTATTAACGTGGGGGCAACCGCGGGAACGGCCAGGAGTCGCATGATCAGGCCGGGTACCCCACCCATGTGGCGGGCAAGGCCCTGAACAAAGGCTTCGGCCACGGGTGTCCGTTTGTAGGGGAGGGACGCGCGCCCCAGTCGCGTCACCGCGTCGCTCAGTTTGACCACTGCATTGTCGTCGTGGGGCAAGGAGCCGTGACCGGGCGTGCCACGGGCGCGCACCCGAAACTGGCAAATGCCTTTCTCCCCGGCCTGAACGAGGTAAAAAGTCTGCCCCGCTACTTCCACGTTGAAGCCCCCAAACTCGGTGAGGGCCACGTCCGCGCGTATCAAATCCGGATGGTGTTCCACAAGATACCCCATGCCCAGTTCCCCTCCCACCTCCTCATCCGCGGTGGCCGCGAAGATCACATCGCGGCGCAGGGGCACACCCAGGCGGTGCAGGAGCAGCACCGTCATCAATTGCATGGCGACGATGCCCTTCATATCGATAGCCCCGCGCCCCCAGACCATGCCGTCGGCAACATCTCCCCCGAAAGGGTCGCGCGTCCACTGTTCGGGCTCCACGGGCACGACGTCCAGGTGAGAGAAAAGGAGGATGGGAGGGGCCTCGCCGTTGCCCTGCAAGCGCACTATCACGTTGCCACGACGAGGAGCGGATTCAATAACGACGGGCTCCAATCCCTCATCGGCCAGGAGGTCGGCCAGGTACTCGGCCGCCTCGATCTCATTCCCGGGTGGATTCACCGTCCGCTTGCGGATGAGTTCTTGCAAGTGCCGCACCGTCTCATCGGTCACAGCGTCCCAATCGATGGACGTGTACAGGTCGTTGGTGGTCGCGCTCATGCGGTTTGGCCGGTTCCTCCTTGCGGCTGGGCGTGAGTCACGAACTCGAAGGACAATCACCACCCGTGCCCCACGCGCTATTGGGTTTCCTCAGCAGGTTGGCGGGGGAGTTCCACCGCGATAGGGGGCGCGGGTCGACGCTCGAAATGCAGCCCCTCGCCCCTACTGTCCACACGAATGAGGATTTCGTCGCCGGGCTGGAATTCGCCGCGCAGGATGGCTTTGGACAGCGGGCTTTCCACATAACGCTGAATGGCTCGCCGCATGGGGCGGGCGCCAAACATGGGGTCGAACCCCTTGTTCGCCAACCACTCGCGCGCTTCCTCTGTCAAAATGATCTCGTAGCCCTGCTCGCGCACCCGCTCGGCCAACCGCCCGATCTGAATGTCCACAATCTGGCGCACATGTTCGTGCCGCAGCGGGTGGAAGATGATGATCTCGTCGATGCGATTGAGAAACTCGGGCCGGAAGGTGCGCTTCAATTCCCTCTGGATGGCATCCCGCAACTCGTCCTCATGAATCTCCGCCCTCTCCCCCTGGCGAGCGGCGGTAAAGCCCATGCCTGCAGCCTTGCGCACATACTCGGTGCCGACGTTCGAAGTCATAATGATCACGGTGTTGCGGAAATCCACCGTGCGCCCCTGGCCGTCCGTCAAACGCCCGTCTTCCAGGATTTGCAAAAGTGCGTTCCACACGTCGGGGTGCGCCTTCTCGATCTCGTCGAAGAGGATGACCCGGTATGGTCGACGGCGTACGGCCTCTGTCAATTGGCCTCCCTCCTCGTAGCCCACGTAGCCGGGAGGAGCACCGAAAAGACGGCTCACGGTGTGCTGTTCGCGGTACTCGCTCATGTCAATGCGCAGCAGCGCATCCTCATCATCGAAGAGGAACTCGGCCAGCGCGCGGGCCAATTCCGTCTTGCCCACCCCCGAGGAGCCGAGAAAGATGAAGGAACCGATGGGCCGCCGCGGGTCCTTGAGGCCCGAACGCGCCCGTCGGATGGCGTCACTCAGTGCGGCAATGGCCTCCTCCTGGCCCACCACGCGCTTGCTCAGTTCCTCCTCCATGCGCAACAAGCGCGCGCTCTCCGACTCCAACATCGTGGTCACGGGAATGCCCGTCCACCCGGCCACCACCTCGGCGATGTCCTCCGCGTCGATAACGTTATCGAGATCCGCCTCCTTTTGCCAAGCGGCCTTTGCAACCTCGAACTCCTTCTCCAGACGTAATCGTTCCACCTTGTATTGGGCCGACTTCTCCCAATCGCGGGATTCCCATGCCTGCTCCTCCTTAGCGCGTATTTCCTGGATACGGGCGTCCATGATACGCAAGTGGGGAGGAAGCGTGTGCAGTGCTACACGACGACGCGCAGCAGCCTCATCGATTAAGTCAATGGCCTTATCAGGCAAACGCCGTTCGGTGATGTAACGGTGAGAGAGACGAACGGCAGCTTCGAGTGCGCCATCGGTGAAGTGTACCCGGTGGAAACTCTCATAACGCTCACGAACACCGTGCAAGATATCGATGGTCTCCTCAACGGACGGTTCTTCAATCCAGATGGGCGCGAAGCGACGTTCCAATGCGCTGTCCTTCTCGATGTACTGGCGGTACTCGTCGGGGGTGGTAGCGCCGATACAGCGCAGTTCCCCGCGCGCGAGCGCGGGTTTGAGCAAGTTGGCCGCGTCCATGGCCCCGGAGGCCGCGCCCGCCCCCACGACCGTGTGGATCTCGTCGATGAAGACGATGACCTGGCCGTTGGAGTTCTTCACTTCCTCAATGAAGGCTTTGAGGCGCTCCTCGAACTCCCCGCGGAAACGGGTGCCCGCGATCATGGCTCCCAGGTCCAGGGCCACGATGCGCCGGTTCTGCAACAAGTCGGGGACATCCCCACTCACGATACGCTGGGCCAGGCCCTCGACAATGGCCGTCTTGCCCACGCCCGCCTCGCCGATGAGCACCGGGTTGTTCTTGGTGCGTCGGCACAGGACGTGAATGGTGCGGCTGATTTCCTCCTCGCGGCCGATGATGGGGTCGAGTTTGCCCTGGGCTGCGAGTGCGGTGAGGTCATAACCGAACTTCTCCAACGCGCCGAATTGCCCCTCAGCCGTGGGGCTCGTCACCCGCCGTCCCCCGCGCATCTTCTCAATGGCCTGATGGATCCGCTCCTTGGTGATGCCCTGCCTGCGCAGGATTTCGGATGCCGGGGTGTTGCGCTCAGCAGCAATGGCCAGGAGAAGGTGCTCGGTACTGATGTACTCATCGCGCAATTTGTTGGCCTCCTCGTGGGCCACGTCGATGACCCGCTTGAGGCGAGGCGTAATGTATACTTGGCCCATTGCCCCTCCCATCATCATGGGCATTCCCCCGCGCGGGATACGCCGCAATACCTCCTCCAACTGTTGGCGCATCGCCTCGATCGACGCCCCCAATTCCTGAAGCAAATGAGGGACCACACCGTCCGGCTGCTCCAGCATAGCCAAGAAAATATGTTCGGTATCCACCTGGGTGTGGTGATATCGCTGTAAGATTTCATAGGCCCGCATAGCGACGTCCTGGGCCCGTTCGGTAAAACGGTCGAATCGCATCATGGCTGAATCCCTCAATCCTTTTCCAAATCAGTCCCCCTACTCATATGGTAGTGGGTATCACTTTTATTTTCTTCTTTTCCCTGATTTCATTATAGGCCATCGTGGGGGGCGGTGCAAACACCTCCTGCTTGTTCCATGGCAACTTTCGCCCTGCTAATATTTGTGTTCTCCTGTCAAGGGCACTATAATTCATTTATGGGCGTCATTTGTCCCTCATCTCCGCAGTACGGGTTTCAAACATCCGACACATTTTGCTCGGAAGAAAGGAAGGAGGAGGAACCCATGAAACACCGTAAGACCCTCTACTCGGTTCTGTTGTTGATCGTCGTTCTCAGTATGATAGTGAGCGCGTGTGCGCCAAAGGCCACACCAACGCCCACGCCCGAACCTGCCGAGAAACCCGCTGAGCAACCTACAGAAGCCCCTCAACCGACACCAACGCCGGTGCCGGAAAAGCCAAAGAAGGAAGGGCTGACTCCGGACGATCCTCTGGAAATGGTATTTGTTCCCTCTGGTGAGGCCGAGGCTATTCTGGCCGGTGGCCAAAAACTGGACAAGTTGCTTGCCCAACATGGTGTCTACACCCAGTCCTCGGTAGCCACGTCCTACGCGGCGGCCATCGAGGCATTGTGCTCGGGCAAGGCGGACATTGTCTGGTTGGCGCCGCTCTCTTACGTCCTGGCGCACGACAAGTGCAATGCCCAGGTGGTGTTCAACGCCATCCGCTTCGGCAAGGCCACTTACAACGGCCAGATGATCGTGAACGTCAACAGTGGCATTGAAGAGGTCGCAGACGTCAAGGGCAAGAAGGTGGCCTTCACCGATCCCGCATCCACGTCCGGCTATCTCTACCCGGTGGCCCTGCTGCTCCAGCATGGTGTCACCTTGGACGACATCGACTATACCTTTGCAGGCGGCCACACTGCCGCGGCCCTGGCCGTGTACAAAGGCTCTGTGGATGCAGCCTTCACCTATGTGGATGCTCGCGACCGCCTGGAGAAGGACTTCCCCGACATCAAGCAGAAGACGAAGGTCATCGCGGTCACCGACCCCATCCCCAACGACACCATCAGCGTGCGACCTGACCTGGATCCCGAAGTCCTGGAAGCCTTCAAGAAGGCAATGATGGCTATCGCTGAAACGGATGAGGGCAAACAGGTCCTCAACGAAATTTACGAGTGGGATGGTCTGGCCGAAAGCAAGGACGAATTGTTCGACCCCATCCGCCAGGTGGCAGTGAAACTGGGTATCGAACTGGAGAATTGGAAGGGCGTCACCGTGCCCTGGAAGGCCTGCCAGGTCACCGACGTGGGCGGCATCGACGACCGCTCCTTCAACGCCACGGCCTGGAAGGGCATGGAGATGGCGAAGAAGAAGTTGAAGGTCGAGGTCAAGTACCTGGAAAGCCAACAGCAAACCGACTACGCCACCAACATCCAGGAGTTCATCAACGAGGGCTGCGACATCATCATCACCGTCGGGTTCCTGCTGGGTGACGCGACCAAAGAATTCGCCGAGAAGTACCCCGACCAGAAGTTCGCCATCGTGGACTTCGCCTACGATCCGCCGCTGCCCAACGTGCTGGGGCTGGTCTTCTCCGTGGACGAGGCCTCCTTCCTGGCGGGCTACCTGGCCGCGGGGATGACCCAGACGGGTAAGGTGGCCACCTTCGGCGGCATCAAGATCCCGCCCGTGACCCAGTTCATGGTCGGCTTCGAACAAGGTGTGAAGTATTACAACGAGAAGCACGGCACCAACGTGGAGGTATTGGGTTGGAAGACCGACCTAAACATGGAGGGCTTTGGTGACGGCGTGTTCGTGGGCAACTTCGAATCCACGGACGATGGCCGCCGTGTGGCCGAGTCCTTCATGGACGAGGGTGCGGACATCATCCTGCCGGTGGCCGGGCCTGTCGGTCTGGGCACTGCGGCCGCGGTGAAGGAGCGCGGCGCGATGATGATCGGTGTGGATACCGACTGGTACATCTCCGCGCCCGAATACAAGGACGTCTATCTCACCAGCGTGCTCAAGAACATGGATATCGCCGTGTTCGAGGCCATCAAGATGGTGGTCGAGGGCAAGTTCCAGGGCGGTGTATTCGTGGGCACTCTGGCCAACAACGGGGTGGGCATTGCTCCCTTCCACGACTTTGAAGACAAGGTTCCCGACGACCTGAAGGCCGAACTGGAGGAGATCCGCCAGGGCATCATCAACGGCGAGATCGACACTGGCTGGCCGAAGTAAACCATGAAGTTGTTGGGTATCGGGTATCGGGTATCAGGCAGGAATACCCGATACCCGATACCCTCTCTTTCGATATCCTGACGCGCCCCTCTTCTTGCTCAAATCCCCATCCCTGCTTATGATTATCTCCACACGTACGACGCGGGAGAACTGATATGGCCCCTGTTCTGGAATTGCGCGGGATTACCAAGCGCTTTCCCGGCGTGCTGGCCAACGACCATGTGGATTTCACCCTGGAAGAAGGCGAAATCCACGCCCTATTGGGCGAGAACGGCGCCGGCAAAACCACCCTCATGAACATCCTCTACGGCCTTTACACCCCGGATGAGGGCGAGATTTACGTGCGCGGGAAGAAGGCCGAAATCCACTCCCCGGCCGATGCCATCGACATGGGCATCGGGATGGTACACCAGCACTTCATGCTCGTACCGGTTATGACCGTCACCGAGAACATTGTTCTCGGTGCGGAGCCCACCCGATTTGGCCCTTTCCTCAACCTGCGAGAGGCAGCAGAACACATACGCGAACTTTCCCGCACGTACGGCCTGGAAGTCGATCCGGACGCGTACATCCGAGAACTGCCCGTGGGTGTCCAACAGCGAGTAGAAATTCTCAAACTTCTCTATCGCAAGGCCGATATCCTCATCCTGGATGAGCCCACGGCCGTGCTCACTCCACAAGAGGTAGAGGAACTGTTCGAGGTCATCCGTTCCTTGGTCGCGCGGGGCAACTCGGTTATCTTCATCACCCACAAACTCAAGGAGGTGATGACCATTGCCGATAGGGTAACCGTGTTGCGCCAGGGACGGGTTGTGGGCACCACGACGCCGGCCGAAACCAACGAGCAGGAACTCGCGGCCATGATGGTGGGCCGTGAGGTAAGTCTGGTCGTCGATAAGGCACCCGCGCAGCCGGGAGATGTGGTGCTCACCGTCGAAGACCTCCACGTGCTGGACGATAGGGGTGAGCCTGCCGTACGCGGGGTGAGCCTGGAGGTACGTGCGGGAGAAATTTTAGGCATCGCGGGCGTGCAAGGGAACGGTCAAACTGAACTTGTGGAAGCGATCACCGGACTCCGCCCTCCCCTGCACGGGCACATACGTATCAAGGGCATGGAGACGACGTGGGCCACGCCGCGGCGATTCTTCGAGACCGGTGCCGCGCATGTACCGGAAGACCGCCAGCGCGACGGTCTGGTACTCTCCTACCCCGTGCGTGACAACCTGGTGCTCAACACCTATTACAAGCCCCCCTTCGCTATGGGTTTCCTGATCAAGGAAAAACCCATCGAGGAGAACGCCACGCGCCTGGTGCAGGAATTCGACATCCGCACCCCGGACATATACACGCCCGTGAGTAACCTCTCGGGCGGTAACCAGCAGAAGGTTATCGTAGCACGGGAGTTCTCCCGTCCGATTGACTTGCTCGTGGCATCCCAGCCCACGCGCGGGCTGGACGTGGGATCCATCGAGTACATCCACCGTCGCCTGGTGGAAAAGCGCGATCAGGGGTGCGCGGTGCTTCTCGTTTCTTCTGAACTGGACGAAATTATGGCCCTTTCCGACCGCATCGCCGTCATGTACGAAGGCCAGATCATGGCCGTACTCCCTGCAGAAGCAACAACCCGAGAACAACTGGGGTTGCTGATGGCCGGCGTTCGACCGGAAACCCTATCACAACCTGTGGAAACGGTGGAGGAATCGTGAGCGTACAGGACGTCGCTGTTCAAAAGGCCGCCCCCCCGCCCACGCCCACACTACGTCCACGACGCTGGGTGGCCGCGCTTCAGTCCCTTGTTCTCCCCCTTCTCGCCATCATTACTGCGCTTATCGCCAGCAGTGTATTTATCATTATTTCCGATACAGAACTACTTGCCTTATGGCGAGACTTCTTTGCTGCCCCTTCAATCGCGTTGACCGCCAGTGCAGAGAAACTACGGGCCGCATATAGCGCCCTTCTCACCGGCGGCTTAGGTGATCCAGTCCGCATTTGGGAGGGACTACGCACTTGGCTTGCAACGGGGGACAACACCGCCTTCATTGCGTCGCTGGAGGGCATTGACCGCACGTTGGTGTACAGTACGCCGTACATCTTCGCGGGTCTGGCCGTAGCCCTGGGGTTCCGCTGTGGTTTGTTCAACATCGGTGCGGAGGGGCAACTCTTTGTGGGCGCGCTGGCCTCAGCGTACATTGGCTACAGCATTAAAGGGCTGCCCATGATCATCCACTTACCCCTGGCATTAGCCGCGGGCGCGGCCGCAGGCGCGGTGTGGTCGGCCATTGCCGGCGTGCTCAAGGCGTATACGGGCGCGCACGAAGTAGTCACCACAATCATGCTCAACTACGTGGCCTTCCGCTTGTCCGACTACCTGCTTACCGGCCCAATGAAGCGCTCGGGCTTTAATCCAGTCACGCCCCCCGTTGAGCCGTCCGCATGGTTGCCGAAACTTGCGCCTGACCCCTTGCGCTTCCACGCCGGTTTCTTCCTGGCCCTGGCCGTAGCCTACTTCGTGTACTGGTTCTTATGGAAGACCACCTGGGGCTTTGAAATTCGCACAGTAGGCGCAAATCCGAATGCAGCCAAGTACGCGGGGATGTCTGTGGCCCGCAATTATATTATCGCTATGGGGGTGAGCGGCGCGTTGGCAGGCCTCGCGGGCACGAACGAAATCCTGGGAGTGAACCACTTTATGGCTCAGGCATTCTCCTCCGGTTATGGGTTCGACTCCATTGCCCTGGCTTTGCTGGGCAAAAGTCATCCCCTGGGGGTGGTACTCGCATCGCTCCTGTGGGGGTTTCTGCGCGCTGGCGCAACGCGCATGCAATCTGCCGCGGGCATTCCCATCGACATCGTACAGATCGTCCAGGGCATGGTCATCGTGTTCGTTGCCGCGCCCGCCCTCGTGCGCATGATTTGGCGGGCACGGTTCCTGGAGGAGGAAGCCGAGACTATCTTCACACGTGGATGGGGAGCCTGAAGTATGGTTGCAGGTTGCAGGTTAAAAGTTGAAGGCTTGCGCTGGAAGGAAGGCACTGTCCCCTTTAACCTGTAACGTTGGGCTCTCTAACCTGTAACTTGTAACTTTTAACCTTTAACTCCATGAAGGGTTGACGCCGTGACGCCAACAACATTTGATTGGACTACGTTCCGACACACTCACCTGCGCCGTGAGCGGGTGTTGGGGGTGGTGTACCTGCTCATGGGGCTGCTTATCTGGTTTTTATTCTTCCCCAGTGTTGAACCGGGAGCACAGGCCAAGTTCGGACTGAACTTGGTGACGGCGGTGAAACCGCCCCCGCTTCCGGATCTGGTTGTGCCGGCAAGGGGAACTATTTTACTCGTCGGTCTGATTTCCGCCTTTATTGGGGGGTATCAACTCGCGCGTGGATTTCGCGATCCTCAGGCTCTCATGGGGGTTGTGCTCATTCTCTTCTTCGTTGCTTTCATCGTCTGGGCTACTGCCGGTAAGTCGTTCAATTTAACGGGTATGCTCGCAAGTACCTTGCTGCGCGCAACGCCCATCGCCTTTGGTGCGCTGAGTGGCATATGGTGTGAACGCACTGCGGTGATCAACATCGGCATTGAAGGAATGATGCTCAGCGCAGCCTTCACCAGCGTCGTTGTGGCCAGTGCTGTGCATAGCTTGTGGTGGGGTCTTGTCGCAGCCATGATTACAGGTGGCATTCTCGGTTTTGTCCTGGCCGTGCTTGCTATCCGCTTTCGAGTGGATCAAATTATTGCTGGGACAGCCATCAACATTTTTGCCGTGGGGCTCACCAGTTTCCTTAGTTCCTCCTGGCTTTCCGTCCGTCAAGATCTGAACGCTGCCGGCAACTTTAAGCCCATCCCTATTCCGGTGCTGGCAAAAATTCCCATCGTGGGACCCATTTTCTTCAACGTAAACATCATCATCTACCTTATGATTGGTCTGGTCATTCTTACCCACATTGTACTCTTCTACACGCGCTGGGGGCTGCGCATGCGCGCGGTGGGAGAACATCCCAAAGCTGCCGATACATTGGGCATTAACGTGTACTTCATGCGCTATGTGAGTGTGACGGTCGGTGGCGTCATTGCCGGACTGGGCGGGGCTTACTTTACCCTCGGGTCTGTGGGGCGTTTCGACGAAGCAATGACCGCGGGCAAAGGGTTTATCGGTTTGGCTGCTATGATCTTTGGGAAGTGGACCCCTATCGGAGGATTTATCGCATCGCTCATCTTTGGCCTGGCCGACGCGTTACAAGTAAAGATGGCAATTATGAGTGTTCCTATCCCGTCTGAATTCCTGTTGATGGCCCCATACCTAGTGACGATTATTGTGCTCTCAGGCGTGGTAGGCCGGGCTGAGCCCCCCGCGGCCGATGGACAGCCTTATGTGAAGGAGTGACCGGTGGGCCTCACCTCATAGCGGTTTGGGAATATCCAAGTCCAATAAACGAAGTAGAGTGGGCCATCCTCGTTCAATGTACGTCTCGAGCATGGCGGCCACCGCATCGTACGCTTCTTGAGGTTTTCCATAGGGATCTGGAATGTCGCGATGCTCGCCCACCAGTTCACTTACCAGGCGGACTTTCTTCAGTTCCCCGGGGGCCAGGTGGAACAGCGAGCGGCGATGAGATTCCGTCATGACCAGAACAACGTCCGCTTGTGCGAGCATTTCGGCCGTGACCAAGCGCGCGCGATGACGGGAGATGTCGATGCCCCGCTTGGCCAGGGCCCGCTGGGCGCCCGGGCTGGGCGGTTCCCCCACCAGGGCATATGTACCGGCCGTTTCAACCCTCACCTCATCTCCTAACTGTTCTGCCTCGAGTCGCGCCTTCAACAATCCATACGCCATTGGAGAGCGGCAAATGTTTCCTGTGCAGATGACAAGTACGTTCTTAGGCATCGTTTCCCTTACGGTGAAGTAAAGATATTCGTCGGCTAAGTATACCCGGCTCGTTGACACTTTACAAGCAACAGGCCAATTGGAAGGACGTTCTCTCACTCATGTGGGATGTACGTCACTAACAGAGCTTCCCATCGCTTTCTATCGGCTTTTTGGAATTAAGCGAGAGAGATGCCGATTACGAACAAGGGCACAATCAGAAAGTAGGGGTACATCATTTGAGAACTATTGCCAACCTCGTACATGCGGCCCAAATATCGAATTTGCCCCCCTTGACAAAGTGTGCTATAATAGAAGTGTCAACCAGCAACGCCAACGTTGTAGCCAACATCGACTGCTGGAGGTATATCATGAATCTTGTTAACCGCTTTCGTAACTCCAAACGCCGCAGCGGCCAGGTGGCCAAAGAGCGGCTAAGCAATGTCCTTCCCCTTGATCGGGCTCGCGTCGCCCCAGGGAAACTTGAGCACATTGAACGGGAAATTGCTCGGGTAGTGCGCCAACAGTTGGGAGTTGATCCTGAGCGCGTTGAAGTTCAGGTTACCCGACAGGGGCGGGACGTACGATTGGACGCGCATGTCTCTTTGCGCCGTAGTGCTGCGTAAGGGGATTCCGTCCCTATCCTGGATGAAGGAAGGGCGATTACAACCCAGATGGATCCAAAGGCTTGGCAGCGCCTGGACTGGGTATTGCTGCTGGTAGTAATTGTCCTCGTTCTTTTTGGCGCTGCCATGATCGATAGCGCAACCATCAACTCGCCAGGGCTGGAGGACTACGCCCGCCGCCATTTGATATATGCAGCGGCGGGCTTTGTTCTACTTTTCCTCATCGCGGCTTTCGATTATCGCCTCCTCAGTCCTTTTCAATGGCCCGCGTACCTAATCGCTATTGTACTTCTGCTGGCTGTAGATGCAGTTGGGCAGCAACGAGGTGGGGCACAGCGTTGGCTTGACCTCGGTTTTATTGAAATACAACCTTCCGAAATGGCAAAGGGATTATTGCTTATCTCTTTTGCTCAATTCCTTTCCTCCCACCAGAAAACTATTGCCCAAGTTACAACCTTTGTGGCTTACATTTTGTTTCTGATCCCACCCGTCGCGTTGATCTATCTCCAGCCAGATCTTGGCACTGCTGTCAGCGTTGTATTCCTGGCTATGGGAATGCTATTTGTGGCCGGACTCCCTTGGCGCTATATCGTCGCCAGTGTGGCTGTAGCAATCATTGGTCTGCCCGTTTTGTGGATGTCCCTGGCCGATTATATGCGTGAGCGTGTTCTGATTTTTCTTAACCCCTCGGCTGACCCTCAGGCTACTTACAACGTGCGACAAGCCCTCATCGCGGTCGGTTCAGGTGGATTAGTGGGCAAGGGATATAAATTGGGAACCCAAAGCCAACTCCACTTCTTGCGCGTTCGCCACACCGATTTTATCTTTCCCGTCATAGCCGAAGAACTGGGTTTCTTTGGCGCAACCTTGGTGATTTTTCTCTTCATCTTGCTGTTCTTTCGGCTGGTACGTATTGCACTGCTTGCGCGCGACACGTTTGGCCGCCTAATTGCCTCTGGCATCAGCCTTATAGTGTTCTTCCAGGCGTTCATCAACATTGGCATGACCATAGGATTACTCCCGGTCACAGGCATTCCTCTCCCCTTTATTAGTTACGGAGGAACCAACTTGGTCACCTTCCTCGTACTTATGGGGTTGGCCCAAAGTGTGTACGCCCACCGGCCTCGATATGGGAATGTGTAGGAACGTAGAAGTACGCCTGAAGGAAAAGCCCGTGCAGGATATCACTGTGGTCATCCTAACGCTAAACGAAGCCGCGCATATCCGAGAGTGCATCCGTTCCGCGCGTCACATCGCAGAACGGGTAATAGTAATGGACAGTTACAGTGAAGATGAAACCCGTACCTTAGCCCACGAAGAGGGTGCAATCGTCCTCAGCCGCCCGTTTGACACATACCCCAACCAGCGCAATGCAGCCCTGGCCGCGGTGACTACCCCGTGGACGTTTTTCCTGGACGCGGATGAACGGGTAACGCCCGAACTGGCAAAGGATGTTCACCGTGCGGTAACAGATATGCGCTATGTGGGCTGGTGGGTTCCACGTCAGAACATCATCGTAGGCAAGTGGATCCGTGGCGGTGGCTGGTATCCGGATTACCAATTGCGGCTGATGAGGACCGACAAGGCGCGATATGATCCCCAACGTCCCGTCCACGAAGTCGTTCTTTTGGAGGGGGAGGCAGGATATCTATCTCACCCCCTCATTCATTACAATTATGACTCATGGCATGAGTTCCGCGCCAAGCAACGGAGATACGCTCAATTCGAAGTAGAGGTGCTCAGACAACAAGGGGTGCGCCCCAAGCCATACTCTTTCCTGACTATGCCAGTACGCGAATTCTGGCGACGATTTATCACCCTCCAGGGATATGTGGACGGATGGCACGGCCTCCGTCTGGCCTTCTACATGGCTTGGTACACCTTGCACGTCTATCGTCTTCTTCGAAGAAGCTCTCGCCATTGACCACGGACACGCCATTGCACCGAGTTGTGACTGGGAGGTACCAATGCCTGTGGTACCACAAGCGTCGTGACAGTCCCTTATGTCACCATAAATATGTGACACTCGCTCGGGAAGGATCACTCCTCAACGGCAGATCGTTCCTCCAGGACAAGGTCTGCCAAAAGGGGTAGGATCTCGGCTACGTCCCCTCGAATGACTACCTCGGCCACATGATCGGCAGGAGTAGCGCTCAGGTTGACAATGATGATGCGTCCGCCACTGCGTCGAGTGAGAAAAGGCAAATCCGCTGCCGGCATAACCTCCAGAGAAGAGCCCACAACCAGCATCACATCGGCAATCAGGGCGGCCTCCTGTGCGCGCGTGATGGCCTCCTCGGGCAAAAGTTCACCAAACAATACCACATCCGGCTTCATTAGCCCTCCACAACGTGGGCAAGGAGAAGGCATTTCTCCCTTCTCGACTTTCTCCCATAGCCCTTCGGTAGGCATCTGGTAGCCACACACCAGACACGTGGCCGTACGTGTGTGGCCGTGCACTTCCAAGACACGCTCACTCCCCGCTTTCTGGTGCAACGAGTCGATGTTCTGCGTGATGATCCACTTGATAATGTTCGCCTTCTCCAGGCGGGCCAAAGCAGTGTGTGCAGGATTCGGCTGTGCCTCACGCATCTTCTTCAAAAGCGGGCGAATCCATGCGTAGAAACGCTCTGGATTT
>JALWHQ010000285.1 GCA_026983525.1 Anaerolineae bacterium
CCCCTGAACATTCCCCCCACTCAAGCCTGGCACCCTGGCCCCACCGAAATCGCCACCCCTTGGCCCACCGTCGTCCCGGTCGACCGGGCATTGCTGACCAGACGAGTTTATGTCCCTTACATTCACTTCGATTGGGCCTACCTCTATCCCTTTTTGCGGGTCACACCCGTGCCCACGCCGACCCCCTCTCCGCTTTACGTCTGGGCCAGTCGAATCGACCGGGTGCTGCTGACTCTGTGGCACTACACGGCCGGACTGATGTGTCTGTTGCTCGCTGCCTTACTGGGCGTGGTGTACCTGTGGGTAAACCGCCGGACGGATGAGGAAAGATGGAAGAAGTGATACGAGAGCATCATCGTTTCCCAAGAGAAGCGGAACGACGTATTGTACTTGGGGTGCTCCTTCTGGTCGGCATGGCGCTGCGCGCCTGGGGATTGGACGCCCAAAGCCTCTGGCGGGATGAAGTGGACACAGTGCGCTTTGCGACCCAACCATTAGGACAACTCCTCAGCATGTTCGTCACGCCGGGACACAACGGTCCCCTGTACTACCTGATCATGCGCCCCTGGATTCTTTTTTTCGGGCACCGCGATTTTGCCCTGCGCTACGCCTCGCTGCTGGTGGGGTTGCTGGTCATCCCTCTCGTCTACCAGGTGGTGCGTCGCTGGGCCGGACGACGGGTGGGGGTTCTCACCGCCCTGCTCGTTTCTGCATCTCCTTACGCCATCTGGTACGCGCAGGAGTTGCGGATGTACGCGTTCGTTCTGGTCATTGTGCTCAGCGCCACCTGGTGTTGGCAGGAGGCCCTCTGGCGCGGACGACCTGCCTTCTGGCTTCCTTATGTGCTGCTGATTTCCGCGGGCATTTACATGCACTACCTCGTTGCCTTGCTCATCCCCACCCACATCCTGCTCTCCCTCCTCTTTCCTCGGCACCTTCGAACCCGATGGAAGGGGTGGGTGCTGGCATACGGCGCGTTCGTCCTCCCTTACATTCCCCTGGCCTGGTGGCAGCAAAAACTGCTGTTTAGCCCCACCTTTCGCACGGGGCATCCCTTCGTGCCCTGGCCGGAGATGATATACCGGATACTCACCGTCTTTAGCGTGGGCATACACCAGATTGCCATGCCCCGCCCATTGCCGCCCAACGCCCGCATCGTGCCCCTGGTGTTCCTTGCCCTGGCAGGCTTTTTCCTCGCCCTGCGCGCCCGTTCTCGTCCCCCCCTGCCTCCGGGGTGGAACACGAGCCTTTCGCTTTTGCTCTGGTTTCTGTTACCCATCACCGGCCTTTACCTGATCTCCCTGGAACTTCCCCTCTTCACGGAACGCTACCTCATCTGGACGATGCCCACGCTCTACGGACTGGCCGCGCTGGGTGCTCGTCACCTCGACAAAAGGGTGGGCCTGGCAGGACTGAGCCTGGTGCTGGTTCTCTTCGTCGTCGGGATCGGGTACCAGGTGCACATTCCGGTGAAGCCTGACATGCGAGGTGCCGTGGCCTACGTGGAGGACAACCGTGAGATGGATGACGTGGTGCTGCTACACCTGGGTTACCTGATTCACGCCTACGTGTACTACGCGCCTGACGCGCGCCCTCACCTGCGCGAGGCTCCGGCACCCGGTATTCAGGGAACCCTGGATGGGACGGGCGCGGACATCCTGCGCCGTGTGGGTGATGCGCGCGACATCTGGCTGGTGGAATCGGAGAGCGGCATGTGGGATCCGCGCGGGCTGGTGAGGAAGTGGCTGGAGCAAAACGCCACCGTGCTGGAGGATCGCCAGTTCGTGGGCGTCCGCGTTACTCACTTCCGGTTGAAGTGAGCGAGGGCTCAACCGCCGCGGATACGGACACCCGGTAGAGGCAGTGCTTCTGAATGTAGGCTTCCACGGCCGGGGGAACCTGATAGCGAATGGTGCGCCCGTTACGCACCCGCTCCTGAATGACGTGAGAGGCCAGTTCCAATTCCGGCATGTCCAAAATGCGCACCCGCTCACGTATGCCCGGCAACCGGGACTCGAGGTAATCCCAATCCAGTTCCACGTCGAAGCGGGTCAGCGCGACCAACTGGCACATAGCGACCAGTTCCTCCGGCTTGTACCAGTTGGGCAGGTCGGCCAGGGAATCAAACCCCATGAGGAAGTAGAGTTCGACCTCGGGAGGGAACTGGTCACGGATGATGCGCACCATGTCCACGGTGTAGTGCGGGCCGGGCCTGTCCGCGTCCACCCGGCTGAGATAAAAAACCGGGTTGTCGGCAATGGCCAGGGAAACCATCATCAGCCGGTGCTCTATGGGGGAAAGGCGACGGTCGCGCTTGTGGGGCGGGTCCCCTGCGGGCACAAAGAGCACCATGTCCAGACCCAATTGGTCGCGCGCTTCCTCGGCCAGGATCAGGTGCCCCATGTGAGGGGGGTCGAACGTTCCCCCCAGAATCCCAACACGCCGCACCCGATTCATGCGGGAACCTCCTCGCTGCTCCACACCAGTTCCACGTCGCCAATGCGCACCGTGTCCCCTTCCTGCACCCCTGCTTTCTCCAACGCCTCCGTAATCCCCATGCGGTCGAGAATGCGCTGGAAGCGCATGATGGCGTCATAGTAATCCCAATTCGTCATGCGCGCAATGCGCTCAATACGCTTGCCACGCACGACCCACACCCCCGTCTCCTCGTCACGCTCGACGGTGAACGCGTCCTCATCCTCCTCAAGGCGCCAGACGCGCGCGGGCGCCGGTTGCACCGTGACCGGCTCCGGTGCTCGAGCAAGCATCTGCACCACGCGGCGCAACATCTCTTGCACGCCCTCGCCGGTAGCCGCGGAGATGGCCATGGGGTCTTGTACCCCGCGCTCCTCCAGGGCTTTCTTCACGTCCGGCCAACGTTCGCGCACGTGGGGCAGATCCATTTTGTTGAAGACCACCAACTGGGGCTTTTCGGCCAGGGAAGGGTTGAACAGGGCCAGTTCCTGGTTGATGGCCTCGAAGTCCCCCACGGGATCCGGACTTTCGCCGTTGAGCAGGTGGATGAGCACGCGACAGCGCTCCACATGGCGCAGGAACTGGTGTCCCAGGCCCGTGCCCGTGTGCGCCCCTTCAATGAGCCCTGGGATATCGGCCATGACGAAGTCCCGGCCGTCCACCTCGACCAGCCCCAGGTTAGGCTGAAGGGTGGTGAACGGGTAGTCAGCGATCTTGGGTCGCGCGTTGCTCACGCGCGCCAGCAGGGTGGACTTACCCGCGTTGGGGACGCCCACAATGCCCACGTCGGCGATGAGTTTCAACTCCAGGCGAAGCCACCGCTCCTCACCGGGTTCGCCCTTTTCCGCAATGCGCGGCGCCTGGCGAACACTGCTCTTGAACGCGGCGTTGCCGCGTCCCCCGCGGCCGCCACGGGCCACGAGCACTTTCTGGCCGGGCTCGGTGAGGTCGGCGAGAAGTTCCCCCGTCTCCGCATCGTACACGAGGGTGCCGGGAGGAACCGGAATGTACAAATCACGCCCCGAGCGCCCGTGCTGGTTCTTCCCCTTGCCGTGCTCACCCCGCTCGGCCTTGAAGTGCACCTTCTTGCGAAAGGGCAGCAACGTGTTCAGGTGAGGGTCGACGATGAGGTACACATCGCCCCCTTTGCCGCCGTTGCCCCCCGCGGGCCCACCCCGCGGGACAAACTTCTCGCGGCGAAAGGCGACGGCCCCGTTGCCGCCGTCTCCACCCTTCACATAGATTTTCGCTTCGTCGTACAGCCTGGGCACACGATCGCTCATTTTTCAGGTAGGTATCGGGTATCAGATATTGGGTATTGGGTGGTTTAGCCGGATAGGGTGGTGAGCCAACGGTCGAAGTCGCGCGCGACGCGCGCCCAATTCATCTCCTCTTCCACCCAACGACGCCCATTTTGGCCCAGACGTCGGCGCAACTCCTCATCGTGAATAAAGCGATCCACCGTCTCCACGATAGATGCTACGTCTCCCGGCGGCACGAGGATGCCTGTCTCCCCATCGCGGATGGCTTCCACCGCCCCGCCCATGCGCCCGGCAACTGACGGTACGGCCGTTGCCGCGGCTTCCAGAAATACCATGCCGAACCCCTCTATGGTGTCCGCCTCGTGTTCCTCGCGCAGGGGGAGCACGAAAACGTGGGCCTTGCGGTAGAGATCGGGCAGTTCGTCGGGCGGCACTTTGTCCAGGAAATGGACGATTTTGTCCATGCCCAACTCGCGCGCCAGGTGTTGGAGGTGAGGCCGCTCAGGGCCGCGCCCGCCGATCAGGTAGCGTACATTGGGGTGGCGCTGGTGCAACTCGGCCACGGCGCGGATGGCCACATCCAGCCCTTTACGCTGTTCGAGGCGCCCCACGCTGAGCAAGGTGAAGGGAGGGGGAGGTGGCGTTGAGGGTGGGGA
>JALWHQ010000286.1 GCA_026983525.1 Anaerolineae bacterium
GGGGTGTTCAGTGTGGCCCAAGAAGGCATCATGCTTTCGGCGGCGTCTGTAGGCTTTTTGGTCGCGTATCGCATGGGAGGGCTTGTGTACGGCACTTTGGCGGCCATACTCCTGGGCGGGATTGTTGGTCTGTTGCTGGCGTACTTCACGACTACCCTGAAGATGGATCAATTCGTTATCGGTCTGGCCCTCTTCTTCGCCACTGCAGGATTTTCGAGTTTGGCGTACAAACTATCCGTAGGGGTAACATTGAGACCGCCCTTGGTAGAAACGCTGCCGGATGTACCCATTCCCGTCCTGAGTCGCATTCCTGTGCTGGGGGAGGTGTTCTTCAATCAGAATATTTTTGTGTATTTTGCTGTACTGCTCTCCGTGGTCCTTTATCTCCTTCTGTATCGGACCGGTTTGGGGCTGGAACTGCGAGCGGTTGGTGAGAATCCTCTCGCTGCTGATAGTCTAGGCGTGAACGTGACGCTGATGCGTTATGCAACGACGATCATTGGCGGTATGTTGATGGGATTGGCGGGCGTGTATCTACCTTTCGCCTATACGGGCACCTTCACCGAGGACATCGTGAGAGGTCGGGGCTGGCTTTCCATTGCCTTGACGTTCTTTGGTGGTTGGAGTCCTCATTTCATCTTTTTGGGAGCGTTCTTCTTTGCGGGAGTGGAGATTCTGGCTTTCCGGGCGCAGGTTACGAACATCGGGGTACCGTATCAATTTTTGCTCATGCTGCCCTACATTGCTACTATCCTGGTTATGATTCCGGGGTTCCGTTGGGCGCGTGTACCAGCTTTTCTGGGGAAGAATTACGATCGTGAAAAGCGAGGTATTGTCTGATGTGTTCCCACGCGGAGAATGATGGTCTATGGACATTTGGTGTGAGTCGTTTGTGGGCCATGGACCTTGGCCCTTGCATTTCGTGTTAAGGTGGAGGTTGACTCGTTTCGATGAGCGTTATTCAGGCCATAGTCATGGGGGTTCTGCAAGGACTGACGGAATTCCTTCCTATCAGTAGTTCCGGGCACTTGGTCATTGTTCCTTGGTTGCTGGGATGGCCTGCTGCAAGTCTAACGTTCGACGCGCTGGTGCACTGGGGAACGCTTTTTGCTGTGCTTATCTACTTCCGGCAGGATGTGGTGTATTATGTGCGCGCGGCTTTGATTAGTCTCCTGCGCCGTTCATTGGACGTGCCGGGGGCACGTGTTGCATGGGCAATTGCTGTGGGCACGCTCCCCGGCATGGTGGCGGGGATGACATTGGAATCTCAGTTCGAGCGGTTGTTCCACGCGCCGCGTGCAGCCGCTGCTTTTCTGCTGGTTACTGCTGCGATTTTGGCCCTCAGTGAGTGGGTAGGCCAACGTACTCGCCCTTTGAACTCGGTGAGCCTTGTGGATGGATTACTCATCGGCATTGGGCAAGCACTGGCTATTACGCCGGGGATTTCGCGTTCTGGAACTACTATTGCCGTGGGGTTGAGTCGTGGTTTGGAGCGTGATGCGGCGGCCCGGTTTTCCTTTCTTTTGGGTATTCCCATCATTTTGGGCGCTGGCCTCTTTCAACTCAAGGATGTGGTCATGGCTACAAATCAGCACGAACCCCTGCTTATTCTTGGCCTGGGATTTGGGGCTGCGCTGATAAGCGGTTACCTGGCCATCCATTCGTTGTTGCGATATGTGCGGCGACACAGCCTCTTCGTCTTTGCGGGGTATTGTGCTCTGTTTGGGATGGCCGTACTGATACTGGCATGAATGGGCGTGTTTCCCTCGTTGGATTTCTGACGGCGTTGCTCCTCTGGATAGGCGGGTGTGTCCCCTTGACCCCGCGTAATGTCTCACTATCCCCCCCTACTTTGCCCATGCTGGTACGCGTGGTGGGCTCATCAGATATGGCGCCTTACGTGGAGGTGTTGCGTACCTCGGGGAAAAGCCTGGGGCAGGATATCGATATTCGTTATGTGCCAACGAACTCGAGTACAGGGCTACGCCTGTTGGCTGAGGGACAGGCCGAGGTGGCCCTGGTATCTTGGCTGCCGCAATCTTTGCCTGAGGGAATCGTTTCCTATCCGGTGGGGAAGGATGACATTGCACTGATCCTTCATCCTCGTGTGGGGGTGGATGTACTTTCCTTGGAAGAGGTGCGTCGCGTGTTCGAGGGACGTTATCTTTCATGGGCGGAATTAGGGGGGGTGGAGGTGCCTGTGCGGTTGGTAAGTCGGGAGGAGGGTTCAGGCACGCGGGTAGTATTTACTCACTTAGTCATGGAAGGTGCACCCGTAGCGCTAAGTGCTATCGTCATGCCCTCAGCTCAAGATGTGGTGGATTACGTGGCTCGTCATGAAGGGGCTGTAGGGTACGTGAGCGCGACCTTGGTGACGACCGAGGTACGCGTTGTTGCTGTGGATAAGGTACGTCCCGGCAACAGTGGATATCCGCTGCGCCGAACTCTATATGTGGCTATCCAAGTCCAATCTCCCCAATGGCTCCAGGAGATGATTAGGCGCTCCTTGTCAAGGGGCAGATTCTTAGAACCATAGGGCAAGGCGTGCGTATATTCCAAACAGGGGTATAATGAAGCACAAAGTTGTGGGTATTGGGGACGGGTGTAGGAGTGATAACGAGAGGGCTTAGTGATGTGGGAATACAAGGAACGCATTCGCAAACGTCTTGCAGATGAGCAGGGTACAGTCTACAAGGATTGGGGAGGACGTGTAGCCGTCGCCCTTGCCTTTCCTAACACGTACTACGTGGGCATGTCCAGTTTGGCATTGAACGTGGTATACCGCGCGTTCAACACCTTGCCGGACGTGGTGTGCGAGCGCGTCTTCTGGGATAAGGAAGCGTACGAGGCAGGATGGCCCCTCATCACACACGAATCCCAGCGGCCGGTTACGGACGCCCACGTGTTTGCCTTTACGATCTCGTATGAGATGGACTATTTCAACGTCCTTGAACTTTTGCGCCAGGCGCGCATTCCTCTCTGGGCAGAGGAACGCTTGCAACATCCTCAATATGATGGAACACCGTGGCCGTTGCTCCTTGCGGGCGGGCCTGCCGTAAGCATGAATCCAGAACCCTTGGCTCCTTTCTTTGATGCCTTTGTCATTGGGGAGGGAGAAGATGTCATTCCTGTCATCATTGACCTGGTGAGGCAGTATGGTGAGAATCGCCGGGATTTGCTGGACGCCTTAGCTCGCGTGCCCGGCATTTACGTTCCTCTTGTTCATCCCCATGATCCTGCTGCTCCCGATTTCCAGCCCATCGAACGTCTTTGGGCCCGCGATGTTACCCGCATCCCCCCCACCACTCTCATCCATACACCGCACACCGAATTTTCCAACATGCACCTCATCGAGATCGGGCGGGGATGTGGGCGAGCCTGTCGTTTCTGTTTGGCCGGATACATTTATCGTCCTCCGCGCGAGCAACCTCTGGAGGTCGTGTTGGAATGGGCGCGGGAGGGACTTCGGTATACTGACCGCATCGGGCTTGTCTCGGCGGCTGTGTCGGATTATTCCCGCATCGATGAATTGGCCATTCGGTTACGGGAGATGGGCGCGCGCATCAGTGTCTCCTCCATGCGCACCGATCCTATCAGTGAACCTTTGGTCCGGGCTCTTGCCGAGAGCGGTACTCGCACCCTCACCATTGCGCCAGAGGCAGGCAGCCAACGCTTGCGCGACGTGATCAGCAAGACCCAGACGGTGGACGATCTCATGGCTGCCGTCGATTTGGCCGAGACGCTGCGATTCCCCCAGTTGAAATTGTATTTCATGGTGGGGCATCCCACCGAAACAGATGCGGACATCGAGGATCTCATCCAGTTTGTGCTCGAGGTGCGTCAACGCTTCCGTCGTACCCTAATCATCAATGCTACGCCTTTTGTACCGAAGCCGCACACACCCTTCCAATGGGTGGCTATGGCTCCGGCTGAAGTTATCCGACGTCGACAGAAGCGTATCGCGCGGGCACTTGCGCGTCATAAAGTAACCGTCCGGGCGGACAATCCGCGTTGGGCGCAGGTACAGGGCATATTGGCACGAGGCGACCGTCACTTGGCGCGCGTGTTGGCCCAACTGGATCGCCTGACTCCAAACGCGTTCTTCAAAACCATGCGCGACCTTGGGCTTGATCCTGACGTCTATTTAGGAGAACATCCAGTGGGCGAAGCGACACCGTGGGCCATCGTTGACTCGAGTGTGAAGCTGAAGTATTTCATGCGGGAATGGCGGTTGGCCCAGGTTGCCCGCATCAGTCGGGAGTGCCCACCGCAAGCGCGAGGATGCCTGTCCTGTGGGGCGTGCGATCCGGCCTGGGCCTTTCGCGATACATCCGAAGCCAGGAGCAATGATCCATGCTACGGCAGCATAGTGCCAATGGCGTCACTTATTT
>JALWHQ010000287.1 GCA_026983525.1 Anaerolineae bacterium
GTACCGCAACAGCGCTACCACCGCCTCCACCCCCGTCTCCGCCTCCATCACCTCCCGCATCAACCTGCCTATCGCGTCCAACCGCTCCCGCAACTCCGGCCGGCGGATGTACTTCATCAGCAGCAGTCCCGCGGCCAGCATCGCATCCACCTGCAGGGCCGCGTCCTCGACGATGTTCAGGTCGTACAACAGGTACGCAAAGTCGGGCACGTGGGGCCGCATCCCCTCAGGCACGCCCAGCAACGTGCCGAAGTCCGTGGGCGCCTGCCACACTCGTTCCCCGTGGTACACCACCACAGGAACGATGGGCACCAGGCGCCTTTCCTCCCGCCACATGCCCTCCCAGATGCGCACCATGTAGCGCAGCACCTGCCAGCCCACCCAGAGGTCGGGGTAACTCTTGTGTTCGAAGAGGAAGTAAACGTACGCCTCATCCCCGTTCCGCAGGCGGGTGCGGCAGAGCAGGTCGCCCTGGTGGGAGCGGAGGTCGGGGTCGACGAAGGAGGCGTCGACGACCTCCAGGGTGTTCAAGTCGAGGTGGGCGACGACGGGCTTGGGCAGGAAGTGTTGGATAAACGCGCGCGCCCGTTCGGGGTGACCCAGGAAGTGGCGGAAGAAGCGGTCGTGGGGGTTGGTAAGGTGCGATTCGCGCTGTTCACTCATTTACGGCTCCTCGTTGTGTGGCGTACAAACGCATTATACGCGCGTCCCTCTCTACGTGCCAACCCCTGCCCATCGCCCCTGGCAGTGCCCTCGGTGTTCACTGCGCCCCCTTGGTGGGATAACCCGCCCGTGCTCCTCACGCATCTTTCCTCCAGCAGCGAAATCGAGTATCATTCGTAAGAATGCATTATGGGCAACTTTTCGTTCGGGGGAGGAGATGGGAGACTACTGCATCATCATGACGACCCTGCCCAATCGCGAGGAGGCTCGCAAGATGGCGCGCGGCCTGGTCGAAGAACAATTGGGCGCGTGCGTCCAACTCCTGGACATCCAGAGCGTCTACACATGGAAGGGCGAAGTGCAAGAGGACAACGAAGTCCTGCTCCTCATCAAAACCCGCGCCGACCTATACGACGCGGTCGAAGTGTACATCCAAACCCACCATCCTTACGAAGTCCCTGAAATCGTGCAGGTACCCATCACCGCGGGCTTAAGCGCGTACCTGGGTTGGGTGGACGAGGTCACAGGGAAGTAGGGCGTCTTGCGTTGTGCGTCTTATGTCGTTGGCCTTTGACGCACGACGAACGACGCACGACGCAAGACATTCCTTCCACAAATCATGCTGGGGAAAGACCCATGCCCATCCGCATCGGCGTTATCGACTACCTGAACGTCCAGCCGCTGTACTACCGCATTCAGGAACGGCTGGCGAGCCAGGATGTGGAATATATTTACGGCGTGCCAACCACGCTGAACCGCATGTTGGTCGAGGGCGACCTGGACCTGGCCCCCATTTCGGCCATTGAGACCGCGCGACACGCTCGAGACCTGGTCGCCATCCCAAACCTGGGCATTGCCACCCTGGGCGCGGTCAAGACCGTCCTGCTCTTCTCCTGGTTTCCTGATCCAACGGAACTGGACGGGATGCGCATCGCCCTGACCGAGCAGTCGGCCACCAGCGTGGCCCTACTGAAGGTGCTGTGTCGCGACTACTATGGCGTGAAACCTCGTTACGTGGTCAAGCCCCAGAACCTGGAGGACATGTTGCGCGACTCGGCCGCGGCCCTCCTCATCGGTGACGATGCTCTTGTGGAAGGCACATTGAGGCGGCCCATTGGCGTGCGTGGCGTGCCCTACGTGTTCGACCTGGGGGACGAGTGGCTGAAGTGGACGGGGCTGCCTTTCGTGTTTGCCCTGTGGACCGCGCGGCGGGATCGGCTGGAGGACATTCGCAAGGCCGGGGTGGTGGAGGCGCTCTACGAGAGCAAGGCCGAGGGGATGTTGCACCTGGACGCCATAGCCCAGGCCTACGCGCC
This sequence comes from Anaerolineae bacterium, assembly GCA_026983525.1. Classification (GTDB taxonomy): domain Bacteria; phylum Chloroflexota; class Anaerolineae; order JAADDB01; family JAADDB01; genus S141-23. The sequence continues at coordinate 1,980 of JALWHQ010000287.1, forward strand.
ACAGCTCAACCTGGAGCCCGGCGTGTGTCTCAAGTACTTGCGCGACCTGCGCTATGATCTGACCGCGGAGGACATGGCGGGTTTGCTCGAATTCCTGCGCCGTGCTCTGCCCGATTTCGACCCCGCCAGCCTGGAACTGTGGGCACCCGGGTGGGAGACACCCGTCCCCATGGTGGAGGCGGCAGCACCGATAGGAGATCACCATGCCCTACGTTGACGTGAACGGCGAACGTCTCTTCTACGCCGAACACCGTGGCGCCGCGAAACCCTCAACGCCGCCACTGGTCCTTGTCCACGGCGCGGGCGGCACACATCTGCACTGGCCGCCCCAGGTGCGCCGCCTGGAAGGCCACCTCGTCTACGCTCTGGATCTCCCCGGCCACGGACGCTCGGCAGGCAAAGGCCGCACCAGCGTCCCCGAATATCGGGATGTGGTCCTGGCCTGGGTGGACGCGGTGGGTCTGGAACGGTTCGTACTGGCCGGGCACTCGATGGGCGGGGCCATCGCGCAGGAATTTGCACTTACCTATCCCGAGCGGCTCGCGGGCATTATCCTCGTGGCGACGGGCGCGCGGCTGCGCGTCCATCCCAAAATATTGCAAGGACTGCAGGAAAATCCGGAAGAGACGGTGAGGCTCATTGCTGAGTGGGCCTATGGCGAAAGTCCTTCGCCTGACGACCTGGCCCTGTACGTCCGCCGTACTCTGGAAATCCCGCCCGAGGTTACGCACGGCGATTTCGCGGCTTGCAATATTTGGGACCGTATGGGCGACATCGACCGCATCACCCTGCCCGCCCTCATCATCGCCGGGGAAGCGGACAAGTTGACCCCGCCCAAGTACGCGCAGTACTTGCACGAGCACATCCCGAACTCACGACTGGTTTTGATCCCCAAGGCAGGCCACATGGTCATGCTGGAAGCACCCGAAGTGGTGGCGCGCGAGATAAGCGCATTCTTAAATGGGGAAGCCGTGAGGTGAAGATCTGTGTCTGTGTAAACTGCCCTTTGTCTTTGTGCTTAGAGGTAATAACTCACCCTTGAGATAGAGGAGGCCAGTCCTATGCCTACGACCATTGAGGATATTGTCGCCCGTGAAATTTTGGATTCTCGAGGTAATCCAACGGTGGAGGTGGAGGTTATTTTAGTAGGAGGAGCGCTCGGCCGTGCGGCCGTACCTTCTGGGGCCTCCACCGGTGTGCACGAGGCAATTGAATTGCGCGATGGTGATCCGGGCCGTTATAACGGCAAGGGCGTTCTCAAAGCCGTCGAGAACGTGAACACGGTCATCGCGGACGCCCTTGTAGGGTGGGATGCTCTGGACCAGGTGGGCATTGACCGCTTGCTCATTGAACTCGACGGCACGGAGAACAAGGGGAGCCTGGGCGCGAACGCCATCCTGGGGGTGAGCCTGGCCGTGGCTCACGCCGCGGCCGCCCAACTGGAAGTGCCCCTCTTCCGCTATCTGGGCGGGGTGCACGCGCACGTGCTGCCCGTGCCTATGATGAACATCTTGAACGGAGGCAAGCACGCTGTCGATTCCACCGACTTTCAGGAATTCATGATCGTGCCTGCGGGGGCGTCCACCTTTTCCGAGGCTCTACGCTGGGGCGTGGAAACCTACCATGCCTTGAAGAAGGTGTTGAAATCTCGGGGATACAGCACAAACGTGGGGGATGAGGGAGGTTTTGCTCCCTCCTTGAAGAGCAACGAGGAGGCCGTGGAAGTCATCCTTGAGGCCATCCAACAGGCAGGCTATACCCCGGGTGAAGACATCTTCCTGGCCCTTGATCCGGCCACGTCAGAAATCTACGATGAGGACGAAAAGGTGTACGTCCTCCAAAAGGAGGGCTGGCGCCTGAGCGGGGAGGAGATGGTCCGTTTCTGGGAGAACTGGGTGAATCGGTATCCCATAGTTTCCCTGGAAGATGGGCTGGCCGAGGACGATTGGGAGCACTGGAAACTGCTCCATCAGACATTAGGGAACCGCATTCAACTGGTGGGGGACGATTTGCTGGTGACCAATGTGCGCAGAATTCGGCGAGCAATTGAGGAAGGGGCGTGCAACGCGCTCTTGCTCAAGGTCAATCAGATCGGCACTCTGACCGAGGCCATGGCCGCGGCGCAAATGGCCCAACGCGCGGGTTGGAACGTGGTGGTCTCCCACCGCAGCGGCGAGACAGAGGATACGACGATCGCGGACCTGGCCGTGGCGTTGAACGCGGGGCAGATCAAGACGGGCGCGCCCGCGCGCGCGGATCGCACGGCCAAGTACAACCAACTCCTGCGCATTGAGGAACACCTGGGCGAAGACGCCGTCTTCCCCGGTCTGAGCATCTTCCGGTAGACAAAGGTGTGTGATGCGGGCGGACTTCGCCCGCACCACACGAAATTCGCTCTGCCTATCC
>JALWHQ010000288.1 GCA_026983525.1 Anaerolineae bacterium
GGGAAACGGGTGAAGAGCAATCCGCCGCGCCAGTGGGTGCGCGTGCGCGGGCTTTCCACCGTCGATCCCAACAACCGGCGAAACGATGCCACGTACACATTCATAGGAGACGAGACGTGGTTTACAGCGGGAGAGGAGCGTTTCTACACCACGCGGCCCACCGGGCAGCGACGCTTGTACCTCTCCCCCGAGGATATCATCCCGGTGACGACCAAATTAGACGCGCACGGCCCTTACGAGGAGAAAATCAACGGTCTGGACGTGGACTACTACACCATTGCCGACCCCAAAGACCTCTTCGGCGATGGGCCAGACAAACCCGAGGGAGCCGAGTTGGTTCAGGGGGATGTGTGGATCGCGCGCGAGGGGAACTTCATCACCCGCTACGTCATTCGCGTGGATGCCAACGACCTGAAGATGCGCAAGGAGCCCACCCCGGGAACCCTGACCATCATCTACAACGTCATTCCGCTGAAGCCGGAAGAAGTCGACATTGAGCCGCCGAAGGACGCCGTCACGCTGGACACGGCCCGCCTGCCCGGTTTCAAGCCCGGAACGTTTCCCATCCCGGACGGGGCAGAGGTGGAGACGATTATCCAGGCGGGGGATCAGCAACTCATTGCCGTGAACGTGGCGGACATGGGCCTGGCCGACGCCCTGGCCTTTTACGAAAAGGCGCTTGCCGATGCCGGGTGGAGTGAGATCAAAGACGACCGTCAGGAGCAAAAGGATTTGTTCGTCATCACCACCTGGGAGAAGGGTGACGATCAGATCATTCTCATGGTGCGCGCGGCGTCCGGTGGTAAGGGCGTGCAAATCATTGCCCAGAGCGCGCCGCCCACTCGTCAGCAGTAACGGAGAACGTTCGAACATTGGTGTTCTCCACGCCCTCACCCCCTCTGCTCCTGCGTTCTGCCCATTTGTGGGGGGGTGAGGGCCGAAAGGCTAAAACCGTCAAGTTCCCACATCGGAGGCAGACCATGAATGGACGGACACTTCCTGGCCCCATTGCCGAGTCCTGGATCATTCGCGACGGCGCGAATGTGTCCCCTTCCTACACGCGTTCCTACCCCTTCGTCATGGCCGAAGGGCGCGGCGCGCGCGTGTGGGACGTAGACGGCAACGAGTACCTGGATTTCACCTCCGGCATCGGGGTGACCAGCACGGGGCACTGTCATCCCGAGGTCATCGAGGCCATCAAGGAACAGTTGAACCTCTTCCTGCACATGTCGGGCACGGATTTCTATTATCCCCAACAGGTGGAGTTGGCCGAGACGTTGAACCGCATTGTGCCCATTTCGGATCCCACGCTGGTGTTTTTCACCAATTCCGGCGCGGAGTCGGTGGAAGCCGCGCTCAAGTTGGCCCGCTACGCGACCGGCCGGCCCCACATTATCGCCTTCCGCAACGCGTTCCACGGCCGCACCATGGGCGCGCTCTCCCTCACCGCGTCCAAGGTCGTGCAGCGGCGGGGGTTCGCTCCGCTGCTTCCCGAGGTGACCCACGTCAATTACGGGTACTGCTATCGCTGCCCACTCAACCTGACCTATCCTTCATGCAATGTGGCGTGTGTGCGGGAAATCGAGGAGGAACTCTTCCGCACTGAAGTGCCGCCCGACCAGGTGGCCGCGATTTTCGTGGAGCCCGTCCAGGGAGAGGGCGGGTACATCGTCCCGCCCAAGGAATGGATGCGAGAACTGCGCGAGTTGTGCGACCGTCACGGCATCCTGCTCGTTGCCGATGAGGTGCAGACGGGCATGGGCCGAACGGGTAAAATGTTTGCCATGGAACACTTCGACGTGGAGCCGGACATCGTGTGTGTGGCAAAGGGGATTGCCTCGGGGCTACCCCTGGGGGCCATCATTGCCCGACGCACGCTCATGTCCTGGCCTCCCGGCGCGCACGCCAGTACCTTTGGGGGCAATCCTGTGGCCTGTGCCGCCGCGCTGGCCACCATCCGCTTGCTGGAGAACGGCCTGGTAGACAACGCGGCCAGGGTCGGGGCCTACATGTTGGGCAAGTTGAGGGAAATGCAGGAACGCCATCCCAGCATGGGGGACGTGCGCGGGCTGGGGTTGATGATCGGTGTGGAACTGGTGCGGGACCGGGAGACGAAGGCGCGCGCGCGGGACATCCGAGACTGGGTGGTTCAACGTTGTTTCGAGAAGGGCCTCCTCATCCTGGGCGCGGGGGTCAGTGTGGCCCGTTTCATTCCGCCCCTCATCATCACGGAGGAAGAGGTGGATGAGGCCCTCTCCATCTTCGAAGAGGCATTGACCGAGGCCGAGCGAGAACTCCTCGGCGTTGCTGCTTGAGGGTGGCTTCGCACACTTCGTACCATGCTCATCCGTGTAGGTGTCGATATCGTGTCCATAGAGCGGGTACAAAAGGCCGTCGATCGCTGGGGAGACCGATTCCTGAATCGGGTGTTTACCCCGCGCGAGCGGCAGGAGTGTGGCGCGCGTGTCGAATCGTTGGCCGCGCGCTTCGCGGCCAAGGAAGCCGTACTGAAAGCACTGGGCACGGGCCTCGACGCGGGCATCTCCTGGCAGGATGTGGAGATCGCGGGGCGGGGCACCGTGCCCCGAGTTCACCTTGTTCGAGTTGCCGAACGACGGGCCACCGCGCTGGGACTGGACGCCTGGACGGTCAGCCTCAGCCATGATGAGGGCGTCGCGATCGCGGTTGTGGTAGGATATGGCCTATCTGAGCGTGAAGGGTGACGATGCATAAGCCACGGTGGACGTTTGCGCTTCCCATAGGTATTGCTCTTCTCCTTCTGGTAACCGTCTTCCTGGTTCCGGAGCGCGTGCAGGGACGCGCCCCTGGGACGCCTGTTGTTCCTCCTCCCGAAAATGTGGATGAGCGCGCCCTCTATCTGACGTATGTGCTGTATGCGCCGGACCTCCTCCCGCCCGAGCAGCGCCCGAATTTTCCCCTGAAGGATGCCACGTTGCTCGTGCGTGAGTTGGAGTCCTTGCTACCCCAGGTTTCTCCTACAGTGCAGATGAAGATCGAGGAATTACGGCAGGTGCGCGCTACTCAGGATTTATGTCGCACGACATTAAGTGGTCCTGAGATCCGCCTAAAAACCGAGCATTTCACTATCCATTACACCCTATCGGGAAGTGATGCAGTGCCATCTGCAGACACAAACGGCAATACCATACCCGACTACGTGGAACTTACCGCCGAAGTCATGGAATACGTGTGGCAGGTGGAAGTGGATACTCTTGGTTGGACGGCACCACCACCGGATGGAAACAGAGGAGGCGATGCCACCTACGACGTGTACCTGCTCAACATGCCCGGCTACTATGGCGTGGCCTGTGGCGATGATTACGTTGGCGATAACCCCAACAGTCCTCAGCGCAGGGAGCGTTATGCGTACATCAGTCACTTGGCCCTTGAAAACGATTACGTAGGCTTTACGGGGCGGCCTGCTGACCTACTCAAAGTGACGGCGGCGCACGAGTTTAACCACGCGTTGCAATACGGCTATGATGCCGAAGAGCCATTTACAAGCTCTGCCTGGCTCTACGAGGGGGTGGCTACCTGGGTTGAGGATGAAGTATATGATGAGATCGACGATAATCGTCAATTCCTGGGCGTGCTTCTGGGACAACCCGGCGACTGCTTGTCAAGGAATAACTCGGTAAACGATAGACACCCTTACAGTACGTGGCTCTTCTTCCGCTATATCTCCGAACACGTGGGAGGGCCCGACACGGTACGTCGTGTGTGGGAGGAGGCCGTCGAGTACGATGGGTACGAAGCGGTCGCGCGCGCGGTACAGGCCGCGGGCAGATCGCTGGAGGATGTGTTCGCGGACTTTGCCGTGGCTATTGCCTTGCAGCGTCCGTGTGGTGAGAACCCCGATGATCCCTATTGCTTTGAGGAAGCTCCCTTTGACACGGAGACCCGGATTCACGGGTACATCAGTTGGCAGGGCAGCGCGCTCTCTGTCCAGGCCGGGCTGGGCGCACAGCAAATGGGGGCGAATTTCTGGAAAGTCACGCGCGCGTCTACGACGCCTGTGGCTATGGACGTCATCCTTTCCGAAGGGAACTACCGGGTGCGTTTTGTTCAGCAGGATGGAGACAGTGTGACCGTCCGGGATTTTGTCGCCGGTCAGAATGGGCCCTCACTCTTGCTCCCCGGCGCTGAGAACCGAACGGACATCCTGGCAGTGGTACGCGTCGATACACCTACAGGTGTTGGATGCCGGTACGCAGACTATAAACTCCTCCTCTCCCCGGCAGAATCCACTCCCACGCCTACGGCCACACCCACACCTTCGGTGACGCCTACACCAACGCTAACGCCCACCTCCACTTCTACCCCCACTCCCACACCCACCCTCCCAAACGCATCCA
>JALWHQ010000289.1 GCA_026983525.1 Anaerolineae bacterium
GGGTGGTGCTTACCTCCTTGCTCAGAGATGAAGAGAACGGCATCCTGTACGTCTTCTTCGACGACAACCAGATGCTCTACGAGGGGCGCAACCCGCTCCCCGCCTTCCTGAAGATGCCTGCGCCTTTCTCACTCACCCGCAACTGCCGCAATACCCAATCCATTCACCGTCTGGTGAGTCGCTTCCACCCTCAGGGGGACATGCTTCAGTGCCTGGGACCAGCGGGACGGGATCCCGTGCGCCTTCCCTATGCCAGCAAGCACGAACTGCGTCAACTGGTCCGCCGTACGTTGCATGACCTGGTGAACGAGAACAAAGTGCGCAACACGGACATTGTCATCCTTACCCCGCGCGGGCAGCGTCGCACCGCCCTTCAGGATGGCGACACGCTGGGCAATTTTACCCTTGTGTGGCGGGAGCCGCGACGCCCCAACGAAATCCAGGTCTCCACCGTGCATCGCTTCAAGGGCCTGGAACGCCAGGTGGTCATTCTGGCCGAGGTAGACCCCTGGGCGCATAAAGACCCACAAACCATCCCACGGCTGCTCTACGTGGGATGTTCCCGTGCCCGAACGCACCTCATCATCCTGCACAACCACCGCCTTGAGTGGGAACGTTTGGAAGCAGAGTTAATTGCGCTACCCGACCGGTAGTACGTCATGCCAATATATGACAAGTGAGACGTTTAAAGGGAGATGCGAGGTTATGTCGATATTTTCGACGAGGCCGCGCGCGTGTTCTTCTGCGTCGTTGGCAAGGACTTTTGACCTAGTCAAATATCTGGATAACGCACGGGCGCGGGTGGGGAATGATGTGGGGGATGTGAGAGGATACCATCATGGACGAGACCCAACCCTATGTCCTGAGAGAGTGGGAAGATCTACTGGCCCCTTTGTTCGAAGAGGTGCGCCTCATCGGTGAATTGCCGCTCCGGGACGGGGAGCGGGTGCAATTTGCCCACGGCATCCGTGCCCTCATCAAGTCTCTCGGGATGACGCGGGCGACCGACCGTCTCGTCGCGCTCTATCCTCGCGTGTTTGTCGCCTACCTGGCCCTGACTGCTGCTCGCAACGAAGAACGTGGCTTTTGGGATGTGGTGGCCCAAGAGGTCGGTGTGCCAAGTGCGGGGCAGTTCTTTCATCCCCGCCATCACTGGGGTCAGCACTTTATTTCCATCTTGGAAAGCCTGGGACTGGAAACCTTTGCCCACGTGCCTACAGGCACCCAGTACGTCACCCGCATCCGTCTCCACGGAGGTATCCCCGCCTACTCCCTGCCTGACTTCTTCGAACACATCCTCCTCCCCGCGGTAGAGCGCCCCGAGTACGCCGGCCTGCCCCCGAAGGATCTCCTCAACGCGGTGCTGCAGCGCAGTGAGGTTCAGTACTTTGTGGACCGTCCCGTGCGCCTCTTTCTGCTAGAGGCCGGCGAGGTGGCTCTGGACTTCTTCCGCCGCTGTCTGGAGATGGCGCGGGCCTGGAAGGCCACCGGAGGCATCCCGCCCGCGGAGGAAGTGGGCCTGCCCGCCTACGTGGTGGACACCTTCCACGATTTCGTGGAAGGTCGGATAGAGGCACAACGGGGCACGCGGCTGCGTCCCCCGCGATTGTACCTGGACCCCCTCGCGCCCGACGCTCTCTACTTCCTGGATTTGCCCCCCCAGCCCGTTGCCGCTTCCCAGACGAACTGGCGCTACACATGGTGCTGGGAGGTGACGACCCCTACGGGTCAGGTACGGCGCGGTGAGACACGTGTCCGCGTCACCCGCCAGGGGGACAAGTTCTGGACCCACGCCGTGGAAATGGTGCCCCTGGATGTGCCGCCCGGCGGGCTGGCCGTTTCCTTCACAGGATGTCCCGCTGAAGAGAAGCCCCGCGTGATGAGGCGCTGGAGCTTTCCCCTGGTGCCTGACAGACGCTGTCCAGTGCTCGCGTTTCGCGCCGAGGACGGACGTTTCCTCTCCCCGCGTGCCACCATCCCCGCCGACGAGGTGTGGTTGCTCATCCCCGCCAGTGCGCGGGTGCAGGTCATCGGTCAAGGACGTCTGGTTGAGAAATTTCCTCAGATGTACGGTGAGTGGGGCGCTTGGCGCGTGGAGGCCTGGGATCTTGGCAAGGCTCGAGGCATCAGAATACTGGACGAACATGGTCAGGACATCACTTCCCCCATTCCTACCACTCGCGCGCGCGTGGAGCCTGAACTGATTGGAGTTCTACCATCCTGGCAGGACTTTGACCCGGAGGAAAGGCCGCTGTTCGTAGGTACGATTCCTAAGCTGGCCCTTCCGCGCGTCACTGCCCTTTCCCCACGAGAGGAAATGGCCCGCTGGAAGGCAGAAATCTATCGTCAGGGGCCGCTTGTCCCCTCCCCCTGTGTGCCTAAGGCGTCACTCCTTGACTTGGAAGAGCACGTGGAGGTCCAAGATCGTGCCTTCCTGTTGCATCTAGATCACGTTATTGGCGATGACATTGCCGGCATTTATGAGGTTGTGGTGCGCGGCCCATCGCGCATAGAGAAGCGTCTCCCCTTCCGTGCTTGGCCCCAGGCGGAGGTGGAATCCCTGCCGCCCTATATCCTCCCCAGTCCCAAAGGGCACACCGACCTCGCCTTTCGCCTCCACCTCCCCGTGAGCGCGGACGTGCGCGTGCAGTCAGGTGTCGACGATGTGAGCGTCTCCCCTGCGGACAAGCCGGGAACATTTCTCGTTCAGGTGGGCAAGGAACGGTCTATCGTGCCCCTGGTTTTGGTACGTGACCGGGGCGCGGACTTATCGGAACGGGTGCCTGTTCACATCGGCATCCCGCGCTTGCGCTGGCTACTTGCCCTGGAGAGCGAGGACAACCTTGCCCAACCCCAGGCGAGCGTGATCTCCCGACCCACCGCGGCGCTCTTGCAAAGCCGCCACGCCTTCCTCATCCTGGACTGGACCGTTGCCATCTCACCTGACCAACTTCCTCACATGCGTCTGGCCCTGGTGGACCCCAGTGAGCGGGTCCCGCGCGTCCTCCAGGAGTGTGAGGTAGACAGGCCCCGGCGCAGACAACGCCGGCAGGTCGTGCCGTTGCGTCCCTTCGCGGACACCATCCGCGCCCATCGGGATCTCCCCATCCTCAGTTTCGACCTGGTGATTCTGGACACATCGCCCCAACGCATACCCCTGGTGCATCTGACGCGCGCGCCCGATATTGACGAGGTGCACATCGAGTGGCGTCAGGATGGTCGCGTGTACATCCACTGGCATGAGCCGCGGCCCCTGCGCCACCGTCGCCTCAATCTCTGGTCCGTCTCCCAACCCTGGCGGGCCCCGCTGCAGGTGCGCGTGCCGGACACTGCGCCCACGAGTGACACGTACGCGGGTGAGGGCTGGTGGATGCACGACATCGGCTCCCAGGACGAGGTGCCTCCCGGCGTGTACCAACTCAGTTTCAGCACCGCACACCCGTGGGAGCCCCTGGAAGCCCCGCCCCAACCGCCCGAGGAAGCGTTCCTGGTGGCGGGCCTGGACGTATCGGCGCGGCTGCGCGCGCTGGCGGCCCAAGCATCTGCCGCCGCCGACCCGTTTTTCGTCCACTTCGAACGCGCGGCCCTGTACGATTACCTGGGGCATCGGCGCGAGCGCGATGAGGCGGTACGCGTATTGCTGGACAATCTCCCCACGGCCACACCAGAGCAGATCGTGGCCCTGGTCAAGTGGTTGGAATTGCGAGAGCCTTTGAGCTTCAAAGCTGCATGCATTGTCATGTACAGGACCCATGTTTTGAACGCTAAAGGTATCCTGCAAGAGAAAATATGCCCTTCTCTGCGCCGGGCGTACATGCAATGGTTTGTAAGAACACGGCTTCTTGAGGAGGACACCCTAGTGCAGGTGCTCAAATCACCAGGTGACATTGAGTGGAAGATTCACGCGTTAAATGTGTTGCTAAAAAGGTGGTCTTCGCCTGCCCGGTCATTTGTCCCTCCCCGAGTCCATCCGCTTCCTGGCCGACCTGGTGCGAAACAACGTCCACTTGCCCGAATCGCTGGCGCAGGAAGTCGCACACAGGATAAGACAACAGGTGCGCGTCGTTTCTCCCCTCAGCCTGGGGGATGTCCGAAATTTTCTCGCGCTGGTGTGGCAAACGTACCGGAGAATGGTCGCCCCTCAACCTGGGGAACAACGCAGCGTGGCCGAGGAGGGGCATTCCCCCTTGCTGGTGGATGCCGCCTCCTGGCTATCCCGCTCTCCTGATCTTCAGGCCGCGTTCTGACTACCCGACAGTTTTCATCTGAAGTAGGGCAGTAGACGTATCCTAACGAGATGGCCATGACTCAGACTGCGTGTCAGCATGTCGTAACCAATACGGAACACGCTCAAATCCCGCCGATGGCG
>JALWHQ010000290.1 GCA_026983525.1 Anaerolineae bacterium
GAGCATGTTCTTCAACTGGGGGGGGAGAATGGGGCCGCCCGCGGCCAGGGCATACCCCGTGCTGCCCGTCGGTGTGGACACGATCACGCCGTCGGCGACGTAGGTGGTCAGGAGGCCACCATCCACGTGAGCCGTGACCCGAATCACCCGCGCCAGCGTCCCCCGACTCACCACCACGTCGTTCAAGGCCCGATACGTGCCAAGTACCTGCCCGTCCCGGTGAACCTCCGCATCCAGCATGAGGCGCTTTTCCAACCAGTAATCCCCGGCCAACACCCGCTCCAGATCCTCTTGCCAGTTGTCGGGGGAGACTTCGGCCAGAAATCCCAGGCGCCCCATGTTCACGCCCAGGATGGGCACCCCATAGCCCGCGGCCAGACGTCCCGCGCGCAACAGGGTGCCATCGCCTCCCAGGGCGATCAGCAAATCGGTGCTGGCCAGATGCCGCCGTGCCGTGGGCTCATCCCAACTGGAAGAGACCCACGTCTCGACACCCCGCTCTTCCAGGTACTCCCCAATCTCCGCCGCGACCACGCGTGTCGCCGGGATATAAGGGTGAAACAAGATGCCGATGTGTTTCAGCGTCATGGAAGAGGTTGCCCCCTTGCAACCAGATTGGCGAGTGTTTCTGCCGAGTGCTCGCGGATGTACTTTACCTCGGTGCCCGCCTGAAGCAACGCCTTCTCATCGCGCGAGGAAAACGTTTCGCCCAGCACGAGAACCGCACGCGCGCGCTTGGCCTGCTCGATATCCGTGCCGATTTCGGGGACGAATCGCGCCACATACTGCAGCACGGCCTCGAACTCCTCCCGGTCACGGGGCATCCGTCCAATCCACAGATACAGGTCGTACACCTTGGGCACGTAGATGGGCGCCTCGACCTGTTTGGGGAAGAACCGCACCCACACGACCGAACGTCCGTCCAGGATCACCTCGGCCCGAACGCCCAGCCCCTCGGGCTCGACAAAGTACGTCCCTCCGCCCAGAGGCGCGAACTCGCAAGCGTAAGGCCCGTACTCGGGCTTCGTGCCCGTGTAGCGCACCACCCCGCCCCATCCGTGCGTCCACAGGCGCACGGGCAGATCGATCTTGCCCTTCACCTCGCACCGCACGACGCCAAAGCCGGGGCCGGGACCTCCATCCTCCACCACGAACGTCCACGCACTTTCTTCCTTCGGCACGGTGAGGGTCACGTCCACCGCGTTGGTGCCGTCGAGCACGATGCCCGTTTGTTCCACCCCGACCTCCGGCAGCCGCAGGGTGTACGTTCCCGCCGGAAGCCCCTGGAACACGAACGTCTCATCCTCACCGACCTGCGTCTCCAACGTTCCCTCCGAGCCGGTCAATTCCACGCGTAACCCCGCCCCGTTGATGACCCGGCCTCCGACGACACTGTGGCGCGGCTCGGGCACGCTCAGGTGTACGCTGACGGTGTTCGTCCCGTCGAGGACGATGCCCCCTTGCCGCACCTCCGTTCCCACCACCTCCAAGGAATATTCCCCGGCTGGAAGCCCCTCGAAGCGAAACCGTTCGTCCTCACCGACGGTGGTCGTGGCTTCCACGGGCCCGGAAAGGCGCACCGTGCGCCCTGCCCCTCGCTCAACTTGTCCCTCAATGACACTTTCTGACGGAGGTTGCTCAGCCTCTTCCGAGGGGAAGAAGCGCACCCAGACAACGCGGTTCTCTCCCACCTCAACGCGCGCCCGCACGCCCAGACCATCCGGCTCCATGAAGTACGTGCCCGCCTGGAGGGGCGCGAACTCACAGACATCGGGCCCATATTCGGGCTTTGTCCCCGTCTGGCGCACAACTCCTTCCCACCCCTCGGCCCAAAGGCGCACCGCCAGGTTGGGTTTGTCCCGCACCTGACATCGCACCACACTGAAGCCGGGGCCGGGCCCCTCGTCCTCAATGGTGTATGTCCACGAGGGCGCTTCCTCCTCGCGCAGGTCGAAATTCACCTCCACCGGGTGGACACCGTCTACCTCAACGCCCAGCCGCACCGCGTCGGTGCCCAGCACCGCGATGCGATACGACCCCGCGGGCACCCCTTCGAAGGCGTATGTCTCGTCCGGGCGGACGACCGTCTCCGCGCTGTAGGTGGTACCCCGCAACACGATGCGCTTGTTCGCGCCCCCCCACACCCGGCCGAACACGCGCGACCCTTCCTCCTGGGGAGGTTCGGTGACATCACCCAGGGGCTGCCAGACCCGCTTGGGAAGCGCGCGCAGGGCATCCACGGTGGGCAACTTCCCTTCCGGCCAGCGGTCGCTCACCCAGGCGTGGGGCTCCCAGTGGGATGCAAGGGAGCCCAACACCCTGTTCCCCAGAATCCAGAAGGCGGTACAAAAGTAGTAGTCAGGCGCTTGGTCGAATTGTTGGCTGGTGCCCATCATCACGCGGCACATCTCCACCACCTTGTCCCGGTGGCTTTCGGGGGTCGTGGTGGGGTAACGAGGATCGTTGTCCTCGCCCACTATTGGGCCGTTCTCCGTGCTCAGAATGGGAATGTGGTATCCCAAGTGTTGCAAGCAGAGGTGGGCAAAGTACTCGTAGCCGCGGAAGCATGTCGGGTCGTCAAAGGCCGTCGCGCCGGGATTGACACCCGTCTGGCGATGCTCGTTGATGAATTCCAGGCTACGGGTCCTCCAGTTGGGGCCGGTCCAGGCGTCCACGCCCAGGGCCTCATACTCCTCACGGGTGAGGAGCACCCCCTCCTGGTTGACGGCATCGTACGGGTAGTCGACCGGGTGGTTGAAGTCGTAGTTGTGAATGGCCCACCATACTCCCTCTGGGATGAGATCCCCGCCCTCCTCAGCGATGATGGCGCCCAGTAGATCCCACTTCTTGCCCGGAGAAACGGCGGGGATGGCGGGCAGCCCTCCCTTATTGAGGATGGTCTCCATGTCGCGCACGGCGTTGCGGGCTACAATGCGCTGGGCCGTTTTCTCGTCGGGCATGGGCGTACGCCACTCGAAGCCGGAGTCCGGTTCGTTGTTGAACTCGAAGTAGCGCACACCGAGGGAGACCAATGTCTCCAGATCTTCGATTTCCTTGGGCCCCAGGGTGCCCTCTCCTGGCGTGGGGTCGTCGCTGTTGGGCTTGAAGCGGTACAGGCGCACCACGGGCATGATGTCATTGGCGAGGAGTTCCTCCACGACCTGAAAACTGCCCGTGTGGAGCAACTTCACCCACTTGACACCCATCTCCTTGAGTAGGGGGATCCACACGTCGCGGATTTGGGAGATGCCGATGGCATCGGCAACACCGGGGCTCCAGTGAATGCCAATGCGGGTGTCCTGGGGCGGACGGGGAAAGTCCGAGAGTCTCATGGCTGCCTCCAGGAAAGGGGTATTGGGTATCGGGTATCAAACGGGTGAGACCCGATATCCAATACCCGACACTTATACTAATTCCTCTTTCAACCAGGCGATGACGTCATCGAGTGGTACTTCGACCTGTTTGCCCTTCACCATGTCCCGCACGGTGACCACGCCGCGCTCGAGTTCGCCCTCTCCGACGATGACGGTGTAGAGGACGCCTTTGCGGTTCGCCTCGCGCATTTGGCTCTTCAAACTGCGATGACCAAAGGCCACCAGGGTGCGCACGTCGGCATGGCGCAAGTCGTGGGCCAGACGAACGGCAACGGGCTTGGTGTTTTGACCCAGGTGGGCGACGAACACCTGCGGGCCGGGCAAGGGGGGCGGCTCAATGCCCTGGGCCTTCATGGCCAGGATGATGCGCTCCCATCCCGCGCCAAAGCCGATCCCCGGCACCGAGGGACCTCCTATTTCCTCGACCAGGCCGTCGTAGCGCCCGCCGCCACACACTGCCGCCTGTGCACCAATACCCTCGGCCCAGACCTCAAACACCGTCTTGGTGTAGTAATCCAACCCTCGCACCAGGCGATGGTTGAGCACGTACTCGAAGCCGGCCTCATCCAGGTAGCCGCGCAGGGTGGCAAAGTGGTCGCGGCACTCGTCACAGAGGTAATCGGTGATCTTGGGCGCGCCCGCGATCACCGGCTGACACTGGTCGGCCTTGCAGTCCAGCACGCGCAGAGGGTTCCGTTGCAAGCGCCGCTTGCAATCGTCATCGATTTCGTCGTAGTGCTCCATGTAATACGCCTTCAGGGCTTCTATATAACGTGGCCGACACACGGGACACCCGGTGCTGTTCAACTGGAAGTACAGCCGTTGGAACCCCAGGCGCTCGAACAGGTGCCAGGCCAGGGATAGGATCTCGAAATCCAGCGCGGGGTCTTGTTCACCAAAGGCCTCGACACTGACCTGGGTGTGCTGGCGATAGCGTCCGGCCTGGGGACGTTCGTAGCGGAAGACCGGCCCAATGGCGTAGAGTTTGA
>JALWHQ010000291.1 GCA_026983525.1 Anaerolineae bacterium
GAGAGCTTTCGCCAGGGCGTTTGGATCCATGAGGACTTCCCAAACGACATCACGAGGTGCATCGAACGTATAGGAACCTTCGAGTTTTATCATATTAGCCTCCTAATGTAATAGAAAGTTGTCCTAATTCGAGGCTATTCTGAGTGTGGAGCCGGAACTCCTCTCGCGTTCATGTGTGCTCACTTGACAATTTCAGGACAGAAACCCGATGCACGGCCCTGAGATTGGGGGATACTCCAATTTTATCCCAGGGCCGTTGCCAATGTCAAGTCTCTCGTCAGGTTGTCAGACAAATCCTATCCGTTACGTTTCAATCGGCCCGTTCGCTTGGCATATAACTCTGCCTGGCGGAAGACCCACAGCCCAACAAAGGTGAGGATCACCCCGGCCAGGGAGAGGAGGACGATAATGGGTAGAAGCGAGCGGGTTGGCTCGCCTTGGAGCAACGCCGCCCGGATATTGACCAGGACATACGTGGCCGGGCTGACGCGCGCGATGGCCTCCATCCAGCCGGGGAGCACCTCCACCGGATAGTACACACCGGAGAAGAGCAGGAGCAATGCCTGCACCACATTGGTCATCTGCGCGCCCCGCTCCGGGAAGAGGAGAGGCAGCACACTGGCCATGATGCCCAGCCCGATGAAGGAGAAACTTCCGGCCAGCAGAACAAGCAAGGCCCCCAGCACGTTAGCCCCTTCCAGAGAGACGTCAAAGAAGAGGATAATGATGACCGCGATCCCCAGCGTGAACAGCGCACCGTGCAGGATCGCGAACAGCGTTTGCCCCACCATGTGGGTCAACCGATGGATGGGGGCCATCAGGGTGTACTCGATGGTGCCTTCCCACCGCTCCCACTGGATCATCTCACTGATGTCGTTGAAGAGTATCGATAGGAAGCGCCACACCAGGGTACCGATTAGAAGGTACAGGACCAGGTAGTCGGTGTTGACATCGGCGCCGCTGATGCGCTCCATAGCCGCACCGATGTAGGTGATGGAAAGCGCGCTGGCCAACGAATAGGCAAACCAGACGATTTCCCATCCCATGTAACGCTTGACCAAATTCAAATTGCGCTCAACGAACGCATAGGATGCTCGAAGTTCGTAGAGAATTGCGCTCATGGTCTCACCTCGCTTGGTGTCTCTATGCTGGCTGTGTCGGGGCGACTGCTTCTCCCTCCTCATCCAAGTGTTTTCCGGTAAGGGCGAGAAAGACGTCCTCCATGGAGACGCTCGGACCACCCACGAGCCGCTTCAGTCCGTCCGGTGTGTCCAGGGCGACGATGCGCCCTTCATCCAGGATGGCGATGCGGTCGCACAGGCTTTCTGCCTCCTCCATATCGTGGGTACACAAGATGATGGTGGCGTCGTGCTGGTCGCGCAGAGAGAGGATGAGTTGCTGAACCTCTTTCTTTGAACGGGGATCCAGCCCCGTGGTGGGCTCGTCCAGCAGCAGAAGGATGGGGGAGGTGAGGAACGCGCGCGCAATGGCCACCTTCTGCTGCATGCCGCGGGACATTTCCTCCATGGGCTGGTCAAAGGATGATTCGCGCAACCCCAATCTGCGCAGGATATCCAGGATGCGCTCGCGGGCTTCCTTGCCTGTGAGACCGTAAAGTCGCGCGCCGTACATCAGATTTTCGATGGGACTCAATTTCTTGAAGAAGGACGCCTCCACCGAGACGCGGTTAATCAGGCGTTTGACGACCATGTCCTCCTTGACCACATCGTGCCCGAAGACCAGGGCGCGTCCCGTGTCGGGGATGATAAGAGTGCTCAGAACACGAATCAAGGTGCTCTTGCCCGAGCCGTTTGGGCCCAGGATGCCGAAGATTTCACCGCGCGCGACCTGGAAGGAGACATCTCGAAGCGCCTGTACCTCGCGAGCGGGATGTTGCCCGCGCAGGCGCCCGATGAACGATCCTGCTTCTCCTTGATGGAAAGTTTTACTGATATGTTCAACCAGGACGGCTGCGTCCGGTTTTACGGGCGTCATCGTTAGCCTCCCTGTGTAGATATCCTCCTCAATGTAAAAGGCCGTGGGACACACGTACCCCACGGCCTCCATGCATGGACGATTCTTTGCCTATAAAGCCTATAAAGAAAAGGGCCGTGGGGCGGCGCCCACGGCCCGGTACACTATCGAAATTTATGGTTTACATACCGGTGAGTGGGCGCACTATCCCCCCTACGAACTCCACAAAGGGCATTTCTGCCGTCCGAATGCGAAAGCGCATCCCACTCACCTCCTTTATGCGAATACTCTTACACCATTCTACTGGAGAATTTCCCCTTTGGCAAATTTCGGTGTCTGGTCTCTTAACCCCGCGCCGCGCTCGAAACCCATCCTGAAGATGACGAACGCCCCTTAAAAAGGAACCTTTTCGGGCTTGGGTTCCAGGGGTGGTTCGGCCTCAGTAGGCGGTGGAACCGGAACTTCTTCGGTGGATTCCTCGACGGATTCCTCGACGGGCAACTCGCCTTCGAAAGCCGTCTCTGTTACGTCTGCCGTGCAGTAGGGACAAATCGTCCATCCCAGGTCGATCAGACGACCGCACTCAGGGCAGGGACGTCGTAGTGGGGTGTGACAATAGGGACAGATTTGCCAATCCTCCTTGGTGGGACGGCGACATCCCGGGCAGAGGTTGAGTTCTTCGATCTCTCTCAGAAGTGCCTCTTCCTCCAGTGCACGGTCGTATTGCTCGGCCAGAGTCTCCTTGGGCCGCAGCAGAAGGTACAGAAGCACCCCCACCGGGCCGAAGGCCAACGCAAGCGCAGTAGCCAACAAGATAGCGATCGGGTCGCGCGTGCGGGCCCGAATATCGCGGAATGTCCACACGGCTAACCCAAGCCAGAAGGCCACAGCAAACGCGGCGAGTGCGGTCAATACCAGTTCCACATATATGGCAATGCGATTTGCAATTTCTGGCGACATCGTGATTCCTCCGTTTGGCCTCAACGACGGTAGGCCATTATACTTCTATTCATACCGAAGAGCAACACGAGGAGGTCCCCGTGTCTGGTGCCACGTATTCACCCACAATCAAGGACATGCCTCAAGGTGAGCGCCCTCGCGAGCGATTGCAGCACTATGGGCCCCAGGCCCTTTCGACGAGTGAACTTTTGGCCATAATTTTGCGTACTGGCGTTGATGGAGAAAATGTAGTTCGTTTGGCTGAGCGGTTGCTGGCCCAATTCGACGGTCTGCCCGGATTGGCACGTGCATCCTTTGCTGAACTCTGTCGGGTCAAAGGTATTGGTCCGGCAAAAGTTACTCAATTGAAGGCTGCCTTGGAGTTAGGCCGTCGTCTGCTCGTTGCTGCTCCCCATGAGATGCCGATAATCTCCTCGCCGGCCGATGTCGTCCACCTGGTGGGGAGTGAGATGGCCCTCCTCCCCCAGGAGGAATTCTGGGTTTTGTTACTCGATGTGCGTAATCGCGTGACGCGTGTCCGGCGCCAATATCGCGGCTCTCTAAATAAAGCGACGGTACGCGTAGCGGAAGTGTTCCGAGAGGCCATTCGCGAGAACGCAGCCTCAATTATTGTGGTGCACAATCACCCCTCTGGAGATCCGACGCCATCGCCCCAGGATGTCGCGCTCACGCGGACTCTGGTAGATGCCGGCAAGTTGTTGGATATCCCCTTGTTGGATCATGTGATTGTTGGCATGGGACGTTGGGTGAGTTTGAAGGAGCAAGGTCTCCTGAAGTGGTGACGTCCTGGAAGGTCATGATGTGGTATAAAAGTTGACATGGATTGGAGGTGCGGCTAAAATAAGGATGGCTGAACGGGCGTAGCTCAATTGGCAGAGCAGCGGTCTCCAAAACCGCAGGCTGGGGGTTCGAGTCCTCCCGCCCGTGCCTGTAAGAGGGCGGTCGAATAGGCCGCTCTCTTTTTTATATGTGTGGAGTGCGCAAAAGAAAAGGCCCCGTGGGATACCCCACGGGGCCTTGGAATTCCTAATCCTTAGAATTCGCCATACTCACCGCCGGGCCCAGCAGGAGCCTTCTCCTTCTCCGGGATGTCGGTGATCAGCGCTTCGGTGGTCAGAATCATGGCCGCAATGCTGGCCGCGTTCTCCACCGCGCTGCGGGTCACCTTGGCCGGATCGATAATACCCGACTTCACCATGTCCACATAGTCCTCCTTGAGGACATCGAAGCCCAGGTTCGGGTTCTTCTCCTCCTTCTGGCGACGGCGGACTTCCTCGACGATGACCGCGCCGTCATAGCCCGCATTCTCGGCCAGTTGGCGCATGGGCTCCTCAAG
>JALWHQ010000292.1 GCA_026983525.1 Anaerolineae bacterium
GCCCTGCGACTGGCGCCGGATCTGGTACAAGCCCACAACAACAAAGGCAATGCCCTACAAGCTCTGGGCGCTCTGCTCCCCCGTCTCCCGGAGCATGACGCTGCCCGCCCTGCCTCTGCGCGATCTCCTTTGGCTTGAGGATTACGCCCGGGCCGAAGAGGAACTCCGACGCCTGCTTATCTCCGCCTCGCCCGATGTCCGCCCCACACTCCACCTTCTGCTCGCCCAAACCCTTGTTGCCCAGGAACGCTATGAGGAAGCAGCCCATCTTTTGGCGGCCATGGACGAAAACGGGGACATTTGCGCGGAGGGGAACGCTCCCTGCGTCGTGCGGGAAGCCTACCTGCTGCAGGCGCGGGTGCTGACCGCGCTGGGGCGCCATGCCGAAGCCCTGCGCATTTACCGCCGATATCTGGATGCTGATCCGCCACCCATCCTCGCGGACGAGGCGTTTTTGAGTCTCGCCGCGCTTTACCGAGCTGACGACCGGCCGGATTTGGCCCTCGAGGCTTACGAAAAGGCCATTGCCCTGGCACCGCCCGAGACACGGCCTACCGTTCGGCGAGAACGGGCGGCCTATCTGGCCGAACTGGGCCGTTGGGACGAGGCCCTCGCGGCGTACACCGAGTTGCTCGGCGCACGTATTTCACCTGCACTGCGGGCGCGCGCCCTTCTCGAGCGGGGCCAAATCTACCTCAACCTGGAACGGAAATCCGAGGCCCTGCGGGATTGGAAGGCCGCGGTGGAAACGGCCGTCAACACCCAGGGGGGACGCCGGCCCGCGCGCGTGGTTGCGTCGGCCATCCCCTGGGCGCACCAGGCCCTTGTGCTCCTGGTGGCGGCCAAGGGGGACGTGGACGACTACACGCGCGGGGTCGTGGACGTGGAGGCGGGCGCGTACTGGCCGGCCATCACCACACTCATTCGCTATCTGGACACAGTTACCCCCCACTTTGGGGATGCCCACGCCTACCTGGCCCGGGCGCTGGCCGCAGTGGGCCGGCGGGAAGGGGCCAAAGAGCAGTGGCGGGTGCTCATCGACACCCACCCCGAGTGCCCCTGTTGGGAGGAGGCCTGGTTCACTCTGGCGCGCCTCTACCGCTGGGGGGGCGAAGGACACCGGGCGCGGGCGTTGATGCAGGAACTCCTCCGTCACCCCAAGGCTTCCCCCGCGCTGCGCGAGCGCGCCCACCTGTACATGGCCGACCAGGATCTGACGAACGGCAATTTTGCCTCTGCCGCGCGCGCCTATACCGATCTGGCCTTTACAGCCCAGACACCCCAGGTGCGCAACCGGGCCGCGTTGATGGCCGCGGTTCTCTCCCTTCCCCAACACCCGGACACGGCCCTCCAAACCATCGAGCGGGCCATGACCTTCTCCCTGCACCCCAACTGGTCGCCCGTGCTCCGTTACTGGCAGGGGAAGGCGTATGCCCGGGCAGGGGAGGAGGCCCGGGCAACGGAGGTGTGGGGGACCTTGGCAAAAGAACGCCCGCGCTCGTATTACGCCTTTCGCGCTGCCGAACAACTGGATGCCCTTGGCGTTCCCGTGCCCGACTGGCGTCCACCTTCCTCCTCCGCGCCGGATACTCCACCGTTCCGCCTCTTGCTCGGTGCCCCGCCTCCGCTCGAGGGCGTCCCGCCGGAGGTGGCCGCGCTTGTACAGCGGGCACGCGCGTACGAGGTGGCCGGGCGGATAGCGGAAGCCCACACCCTGTACCGTCGGGCCGTCGACCGTCTGGAGACCCCAGACCTCCTCCTGGCCCTGGGGACGTACCTGAGCGCGTCCCTGTATCCGGACCTGGGCATTCGCGCCGCGACGCGAGCGCTCAACGCGGCAGGGCTGGACGAGAGCCGGGCGCCCGCTCCCTACTGGCCTTTGCTCTATCCCCTCCCGGCGCGGGCCTATGTCGAGTCCCTGGCCCGCGAACATGACCTGGATGTCGCGCTCCTGTACGCGCTGATCCGTCAGGAAAGTCACTTTGCCACGTGGGCGACGAGCAGCGCGGGCGCGCGGGGGCTCATGCAACTCATTCCCGCCACAGGCCGATATGTGGCCCAAAGCATAGGACTTACCCTCACCGACGAGAGTGCTCTCTACCAGCCCATGCTCAACCTGCGTTTGGGGACGTACTTCCTCGCCGGTCTGGTTCGCCGCTTTGATGGGAATGTGCCCGTGGCCCTGGCCGGGTACAACGCGGGCCCGGGCAACGCGGCCTACTGGCTCAAGATCTTCGGGGCGGACCCCGACCGGTTTCTGGAACTCATTCCGGTGTTGGAGACGCGCGCCTATCTGCGGGGGGTATTGCGCCAGTGGGAGGTGTACCGACGCCGCATCGGGGAGCGGTAGAAGCAATCCATTCCTCGAATGCCCTTCGACGGCCCGCCTTTCTTGAGCGAGGAACAGATGCAGACTGCGGCAAGTGCAAAGCGGCAGCCCCGCGGCCGACAATGCCTTGACGCAAAAGACGGCGGTTTTTCGCGGGGCCTGGTGTCATTCCGCCCCCCGAAAAACCGCCGCTTGCTACGCGCCCCGTTTACAGGCGGGGTATTCTCATGCTCGACGGGAGCCCCTGGGCTACTTCACCTTATCCTTGGTGAAGCCGGGCGTGGTCATCAGGCGCGGGTCGAGGATGCGGTCGGCCTCCTCTTGAGAGAGCAGGCCCATTTCGACGACCACTTCCTTGACCGTGCGGCCTTCGGCCAGGGCCTTCTTCACCACCTCCGCGGCCTTGTCGTAGCCAATGATCGGGTTGAGTGCCGTCCCGAGGATGGGATTGCGGCCCACCAGGTTTTGGATGCGCTCCTCGTTGACGGTGAAGCCGGCGATGGCTTTGTCCGCCAGGACGCGCGCGGCATTGCCCAGGATGACGATGGACTGCAACAGGTTGTGGGCAATCACGGGCAACATGACGTTTAGTTCGAAGTCGCCCAGCGCGCCACCGAAGTTGATGGCCACATCGTTGCCGAAGACCTGGGCCGCCACCATGCGCACTGCTTCGGGAATGACAGGGTTCACCTTGCCGGGCATGATGGAGGACCCCGGCTGCAGCGCGGGCAACTTGATCTCGGCCAGGCCGGCAATAGGGCCGGAGTTCATCCAGCGCAGGTCATTAGCGAACTTCATCAGCGACGCGGCCACGGTCTTCAACTGGCCGCTGAGTTCCACCGCCGCGTCCTGCGCGGCCTGGGCCTCGAAGTGGTTCTCCGCCTCGCGGAAGGGCAGCCCCGTCAGTTCGGACAGGACAGCCGCCACGCGCTTCCCGAATTCAGGGTGAGTGTTGATGCCCGTCCCCACCGCGGTGCCTCCCAGGGCCAGTTCCGCCAAACGCGGCAGGGTGGACTCGACGCGGGCAATGCCCAGTTCCACCTGACGTGCCCAGCCGGAGATCTCCTGACCCAGTGTCACAGGCATAGCGTCCATCAGGTGGGTACGCCCTGTTTTCACCAGGTGATCCCATGCCGTCGACTTCTCCACCAGGGCCTCATGCAGGTGACGCAACCCGGGTAGTAGAACGCGGTCCACTTCCAGATAGGCGGCAATGTGGATAGCCGAGGGGATGACGTCGTTGGACGATTGGCCCTTGTTCACGTGGTCGTTGGGGTGGACAGGGGATTTGGCACCCAACTCGCCGCCCAGCAACACGTTCGCCCGGTTGGCGATGACTTCGTTGGCGTTCATGTTGGTGGATGTGCCCGAGCCGGTCTGGAAGATGTCGATGGGGAAGTGGTCGTCCCACTTGCCATCCGCGACCTCCATGGCCGCCTGCATGATGGCATTGGCCCGTTCCTCGTCCAACAACCCCAACTCCAGGTTGACCTTGGCCGCGGCGTACTTGATCAGACCCAGGGCCCGGATAAAGGGACGGGGGAAGCGAATACCGCTGATGGGGAAATTCTCCACCGCGCGCTGCGTCTGCGCCCCCCAGAGGGCGTCCGCAGGCACGCGCACCTCACCTAACGAATCGCGTTCAATGCGAAATTCCTGCTCAGCCATCGTTGGCCTCCTGGCACGTGATGCGTGATGCGTAATGCATAATGCGTGATGCGTAACCTGCAACCCTTATGTGCTCAAAAGCCGGTCAGCGCGCCACGCACTACGCATCACGCATCACGATGTAGGGTCCGGTAATGTTGTACCCACGATAGTCTTGGCAAATCATACCCATAGTATGGTACCTTAACAACGGAAAAGGCATCTTAGGGTTAGCAGGCGAGGTGAAGGAGGGGAGGCCA
>JALWHQ010000293.1 GCA_026983525.1 Anaerolineae bacterium
ACCGCGGCCATCAGGGTATAACGGTTGCTGTCGCGAATTTGGCCGGGCGCAAGGGGAACGCCCGGCTCGCGCAATTCATCCCCGGTGGACATGACGGCCACGCGCGGGCGCGGGTACACCTGCACCTGAAGCGCGTTCACCGCGGCCAGGACCCCCACCTCTGCCGGGTGAAGGTGAGTTCCCCTGCGCAGCACCACCTCCCCGGCTCGGATGTCATGCCCCACAGGGCGGACATTGTCCCCTGGCCGGACGTCCACCAGGGGCACAATGGACCCGTCGCGCTTCTCCGTCTCCTCGACTTTGATTACCGCGTTCGCGCCCTCGGGAATGGGGGCGCCGGTGGTGATCCACACGGTCTCGCCCGGGCCGATGGGCCGCCGAGGCGTGAGGCCCGCGGTCACTTCACCCACGACGCGGCGAGGCGCGCGACCGTCCTCCGCGCGCACCGCGTACCCATCCACCACCGAGGCGGGGAAGGGCGGCAGGGATTCGCCGGCGATCACGTCCTCGGCCAGAATGTGGCCAAGGGCCTGAGTGAACGTCACGGCGCGTGGAGGCAGCGGCTGCACCTGGGCCCGTACCCGGGCTACCGCCTCCTCGAACTCCAGCATCGGGAAGGAGAGCGGGGTAACCTTCGGTTGTGTTCGCGTCATGCCTTCACTCCTCGAACCAGTAACCGACACCCGGTTCCGTCCAGATGTGTCGGTGGGTTTCGGTTTCCCCCAACTTCTTGCGCAACCGTCCAATGTAGACGCGCAGGTATTCCACCGCGTCACTGTACTCCTCTCCCCACACGTGTTGCAAGAGCCAGCGGTGGGGTAGCACCCGCCCCTTATGCCGCATGAGGACATGGAGCAGGTTGAACTCGGTGGGAGTCAAGTCCAGGGGCTGGCCCCGATGGTAGGCGCGGTGCGCGTCCACGTCCAGTTCCACATCCCCCACGCGCAGGACGTGGCCCTCCTCGCCCTGCATCTCGGCCCAGCGGGCGCGACGGAGCACGGCGTGAACGCGGGCCAGGAGTTCCCCCACGCTGAAGGGCTTGGTCAGGTAATCGTCCGCGCCTTGCTCCAAAGCCGCGATCTTGTCCGCCTCCTCATCCAGCGCGGTCAGGACGATGATGGGCGTGATGTGACGGCGACGGACGCGGCGGAGCACCTCCATGCCGCCCATTTCGGGCATGAGAAGGTCGAGGATGATGAGATCGGGATGGTGTTCCTCGAACGCGCGCAGGGCCTCCAGCCCGTCGCGGGCGGTGACCACGCGAAAGTCCCGCGCTTCCAGGTTGCGGCGCATGAAGTTGAGCAAGGGTTCCTCGTCGTCGACGACGAGCACCGTGTACTTGCGCATGAGAACCTCCGCTTAGCGGCTTGGTGTTGGGCGTCGGGTTCGAACGATGGGGAGGGTAAAGGTGAACACTGCCCCTCCCTCCGGATTGTCCTCTACCCAGATGGTGCCCCCGTGGGCTTCCACAAATCCCTTGCAGATGGCGAGCCCCAGGCCCGCGCCTCCCACCCGTCCGTTGGGCATGCGGTAGAAGCGGTCGAAGATGTGCTCCCGGTGTTCAGGCGGAATGCCCGGCCCCCGGTCGGCCACGCGCACTTCGACCACGTCCTCGCGCAGGCGGGCCTCCACACGGACGGGCATCCCCCTGGGGGTGTACTTGAACGCGTTCTCCAGGAGATTGCGCAGCACCACCTCGATGCGGGCCGCGTCCACGTCCACAGGCGGCAAGCCCTCGGGAATGTCCAGGGAGATCGGGTGATCGTTCGTGGGCAGGCTACGCAAGGCTCGCTGCACGATGTCTGCCAGGACATACGCATCGCGACGTATGGTGAGTGCGCCCGCCTCGATGCGGGACATATCCAGCAGGTTGCTGACCAGTCGCTGGAGGCGGTCGGTTTCCTGGCTGATGATGGTGAGGAACTCGCGGCGGGTGGCCTCGTCCCAGGCCACATCCTCGGCCAGCAGGGAGGTCACGTAGCCTTTGATGCTGGCCAGGGGGGTGCGTAGTTCGTGGGAGACCGCGGAGAGGAGCGCGGACTTGGCCCGGTCCAGTTCCCGTTCCCGGGTCACGTCCCGCAGCACCTTGACTTTGCCCACGGTTGTGCCGTCCTCCTCCTGCACGGGGACGGTGAGCAGGAGCAAGTCGCGGGACGCGCCGTCCACCTGGATGGTGACATCGCGCGGCCCTTCCTCCTCTCCCACCAGAAAGGCACGCAGGGTATCGTCCACGCACCCGGCAAGCACTGTGACCGGACGACCGACCACAGCATCGGCCCGGCATTGGAGCAAATGCTCCGCGGCCCGGTTGATGTAGAGGACCTGACCGTCGAGACTCTCGACGATGAGCCCGTCCTGCACGCTTTGGATGACCGCCTCCAGGCGCAGGGTTTGCAGGTAGCGGAGGCGGTTGCTTTGCGCGTAGAGGACGGCGTGTTCCAGGGCCAGGGCCGCGTGGTTGGCGAAGTGCATGGCCAGGTCGATTTCCTCATCCGTGAAATGATGGGGCTGCTGGTGGTAGAGGAGCAGCGCGGCGGGTGGGGCTTCCCGAGTGAGGATGGGCACGGCCAGAAGCGCGCGGTATCCTTCGCGGCGACCTCGCTCCACCAGATCGTAGGATGCGGGCAGTTTTTCGATGTCTGCGACCTGAACGGGGCGACGGCTGCGGATGGCCTGCATGGCCGGGGAGTGGAGGTCGTCGGGGTGGCGGCGGAGTTCCCTCGCGTAGTGGGGACTGAGGCCGCGCGCGGCCCGCACTTTGTAGAGCCCCTCGTCCGCGTCGTACACGAGGAGGGCGCTGATGTGCACGCCCAGGAGGTGCTGCACCTGCTCCAAAATCTGCTCGATGACCTCGTCGGCGTCGAGGGTGGAGACGACGGCGCGGCTGGTCTCCAGCAGGGTGGCGAGTTCGCGAAAACGACGCTGGAGGGCCTCCTCCATCTCGGCCAGGGCGCGCGCGAGCGCGCCAATCTGGTCGGTACGCTCACGAACCGGGGGCAGCGAGACCCCGGGAGCCAGGCGGCGGTCCCTTCGGCGGCCTATGGCCCTGCTGTACACGGCCATCTGCTCCAACGGGGAAAGGAGGGAGCGGTGCAGCATGCCCCAAAAGAAGGCTCCGCTGAGAAGGAACACGACGATGGCCAGCATCCACCCCTGGCGAAAGGCCACCAGGGTCGCCAGGGCTTGGTCCGCGGGGCGACGCACCATGACAACCCAGCCCGTCTGGGGCATTTGAACGTAGGTGTAGAGCCAGGTCGAGCCGTCGGGCAGGCGGTGCAGGGTGGAGAGAGAGGTGCGCTTGAGGACTTCGTTGCCCTTGGGCCAGGTAGCGAGGGCAAAGGCCGGGTGCAGCAGGCGATCCGTCTCCGCGTCTGCGACCAGTTGGCCCGTGTGATCGAAAATGGAGATGGCAATCGTGTGTCCCTCTTCACCCTGCTCGCGCACAATCGTGCGCAGGGCCTCGCTCAGCCGTTCCAGGGAGATGTTGGTGCCCACGACGCCCAGGAAGCGCCCGGCATCGTTGTATACGGGCGCGGCCGCGGTGACCACGGGCTTCTGCGTGGTGGGGGAGATGCGCCCCTTGGAGATGACCGCGTGGCCCGTCTTCTTCGCGGCCTGGAAATAATCACGGAATGAGAAATCCCAGCCGATGGTCGAGCCCGGCCCAAGGGGATAGTGGAAGCGCATGATCCCGTTTTCGTCCAGCAGGTAGACGAGGATGAGGTCGCGGCGCGCGGTCATCGCCGTACCAAAGAGGCGCTCCAACGCGCGGGTATCCCTCAGGACGACGGCATCGTCCTGCGCCAGCGCGGTGACCGCTTCCAAGGCAAACCGGAGGGAGGTTTCCGTCTCCAAGGCGATGGACTGGGCCAGGGCGCGGTCGGCGGCCTCCACGTCCCGGACAAGGCGCTGTTCCGCGAAACGCGCGAACATCCACAGCCCGGCCAGCACCGTCAGCATGACCAGGGCGTAGAAGACGATGAGTTGAATGCGTACATCACGTCGCCAGATTCGGAGCATCGGACTAACCCACGGCCTTCCACAACTGGGTGACCGTCATGCACGCGTGCAGGCGAACGCCCGCGCGGCGCAGGTTCTCCCGCCCACCCTGTTCCCTGTCCAGAAAGACGATGGCGTCCTCGACGACGAGCCCCTCATCGCGTAGGGTTTCCACCACCTGGAGAATGCTTCCGCCGGTCGTGATCACGTCCTCGATGACCGCGACCCGC
>JALWHQ010000294.1 GCA_026983525.1 Anaerolineae bacterium
CCTACAATGGCGACGAAGCCGGAACGGTGGCCCGGAGGGACGTCCCAGGGTGCGGGCGAAGCGTCGGCTTCCGGGGATGGGGCGGGTATGGGCTGGTCGGCTGGATGTTGCTCGTCGTGCGTCATGCGTTATGCGT
The DNA here is from genome assembly GCA_026983525.1 of Anaerolineae bacterium. Taxonomy (GTDB): domain Bacteria; phylum Chloroflexota; class Anaerolineae; order JAADDB01; family JAADDB01; genus S141-23. The sequence goes on from JALWHQ010000294.1 coordinate 137, forward strand.
CGTTCGTCGTGCGTCATTCATCGTGCGTTGTTCGTCGTTCGTCGTGCGTCACTTGTTCGTCGTCGCATTCTTTATCCTGCCGGGGCCTGACTCACGGCTGCGGGGGGGCGATGCCGCACCGCGTAAATGAGCGGAATGCTGATAAACGTCACGGCCATTTTCACGATGTACTGGCCGCGTATGAGGGGCCACACAGGAAAGACGCCGAAGAATGCCAAAGTGATGAACACCGCACTATCGACGAAGGTAGAGACGGCGTTGCTCGCAAGAACTCGCAGCCAACGGTAGCCGCCCACTCGCTCTCGCCACCAGGCGAAGATCTCGGTGTCGATGAGGGAGGAGACTAAGTAGGCGGTGAGGCTGGCAATCACGATGCGTGGCGTGCTGCCGAGGACGGAGGCAAAGGCTTCTTGCCCCTCGTAAAAGGGCGCGGGCGGGAGCCAGATGGCGAATTGCGCGTAGGCCGCCAGCAGCAGGTTGGCCAGGAACGCAGTGTAGATGACGTAGCGCGCGCCCTGCTTGCCAAAGCGCTCATTCACCAGGTCGATGAGGGTGAAGGTCAGCGCGTAGATGAACACAGCCGCGGGCACGACGATGCCGCCCACGAGCACGGGCTTGGCGGCTGTGGTGTTGGCGATGATCTCACATGTGATGTAAAGCCCGATGACCAGGGCGTCCCCGAAGCGAATGGGGCGAATGTCGGGCATGTGCGCGTCCTCCGAGCGTGATACGTGATACGTGATGCGTGACAAGGGGATTATAACGGGGATAGGGGAGGGATTCAAATGGGCGAGGCGGGATTGCTGTGGAAGTTTGTACGGAGAGGTGGGGCGGGGTATACTCCAGTGAGGACAGTGTTTGTGCGTTATCCTCAGAATGGGCTGGGTACCTATTCGGCTCTCAATATATTTGGAGGTACGCCCCTCATTAGTCCAGGATGCATGGCAACGCGTGATCACTCCTTTTTCCACCTCTGAAAGCGCTCAGTGAGATATTTATGAGATAAGGAGAGTGTATACTTGCAGTGAGAAAGCATGGTTGTACCCACGGACTATGCTACTCTCTTCAACCATTGGTGCTTGGAGGGAACACTTTATGTTTCCTTCCTTCAGGATCTTGAAGGCGCAGACGTGTTTAGGGAGGCAAATTATGAAGAGGACAACACCATCTGTCCATTCGGTTGTTGCACTGATCACATCTTTCTTGCTTCTGGTTAGTCTGAGCCTGCCCGTGTATGGCGTGGGGACAGTTTCGCTCGCGCCTATGAGGCAGGAAGTTTCGTCTTCTGGCAATCGCATTTCGAGCGACCCGGTCATGTTCATTGAGAACGTGGGCCAGTTCGACGCGCAGGCACGCTTCCAGGTTCGCGGGACGGGCCCCCTCATCTGGCTCACTCAAGACGGGCTCTGGGTCTCGTATCTGCGCGGGGGCTCCTCGGCCGCGGACATGGCAGACACCTACGCAGTGAACTTCCGTCTCACCTTCGTGGGAGCCAACCCTCGGGTTCGTTTGCAGCCTTTTGGGCGAAAGAACACGCTCGTCTCCTTTTTCCTGGGCAACGACCCGGCGAGATGGCGCTCCGCCGTGCCCGTGTGGTCCGGTGTACGGTATGTGGACCTGTACCCGGGTATCGACTTAGAGGTGACGTCGGTCTCAGGGCGGTGGACGTGGCGGCTGGTTCCGCGCACCCCGACGGCCGACATAAGCCGTGTGCGTTTGCGCGTGGAGGGCGCGGACAGCGTGACATGGACGGGGAGTGGGCTCCGCCTGGACACGGAAGTCGGCGCGTTCAACCTGCCCGGCATCGAAGTGGACACCGAGGCGCGACTCGCGCGCCCATTGGTCCAGGGTGATGCGAACGCCGGCTTCGAAGTTGCGGCCCCTCTCGCCCGCCCTCGCCGACAGGATATCGCACCAGAGGGCCAGGGCATCACAAATGACTTGATCTACAGCACTTTTCTGGGAGGCACAAACTACGAAGGGAAGGACGGGTACGGCGGTTTAGATGTCGACGCCGACGGCAACGCCTATGTGGTAGGGGACACCATGTCCAACGACTTCCCGACAACGCCGGGGGTGATCAAACCGCATCTCGCCAACGGATTCCGGGATGTTTTCGTTGCCAAGTTGAATCCTTCCGGCTCCTCACTCGTGTACGCGACCTACCTTGGTAGCACGAATTGGGACTACGGCTATGACGTGGCAGTCGACGCGGATGGAAATGCGTATGTCGTTGGTCAGACCGAGTCACGCGGGTTTCCCACCACGCCGGGGGCCCTGCGCACCACGTTTGGTGGCGGCTCGGATGACGGCTTCCTCGCCAAACTGAACCCAACGGGTACTGCGTTGGTGTACAGTACATTTCTGGGCTCGTATGGAAGCGAGGTAGCGAAGCGTGTGGCCGTCGATGCAACTCGTCATGCCTATGTCATAGGGGAAACTTCTTCGGCGGATTTCCCCCATACTACCGGATCCTTCGACAGTACGTATGGAGGCGGCGAGTTCATCGGCGATGGCTTCCTCGTCAAACTGAACCCGGCCGGCAGTGCTCTCGTGTACGGAACGTTCCTCGGTGGGAGCAAAGACGAAACCGTTTACGATCTCGCGGTGGATAGTGCCGGGCGCGCTGTGGTTGTCGGCAGCACAGGATCCTCTGACTTTCCACTTAAGAACGCGATGGACTCCAGTTTTGGAGGCAATGGGGATGGGTTTGTGGTGAAACTCAACCCCTCAGGTAGTGACGCCATCTTTAGCACCTTCCTGGGCGGAAACGGAGACTACGACGAACCGAGAAGTGTCGCCTTGGACGCGTCTGGCAACGTATACGTTACCGGCTGGACAGACAGTACCGACTTCCCTGTCACCACAACCCTGCCTCACGGATTTGTTGTGAAGTACAATCCGAACGGGTCTGCTTTCTTACACAGCAGGGTGCTTCCTGATGATGTCGGTGAAGTTATCGCTGTAGACTCTGCAGGGCGTCCATACATTGCCGCCACAACGGGGATCACCAACACCGATACGGTTGTGATCCGTTTTGACGCGGCGTTTTCCAAGGCCGAGTATAGAGAGGTCTTGGGGGGGCAGGATACTGATGAACCGACCGATGCGACTGTGGACGCTAATGGGAATTTCTACGTGGTAGGATATACCCAGTCATCCGACTTTCCTACGACTCAGGGCGCGTTTGACACGTCTCTTGGCGGCATAAGTGACGTCTTCGTCGCCAAGGTTGCTGTGGCCGCGGCCGTGGGGACGCCCACGCCAACGCCCACATGGACGCCTACATGGACCCCCACACCTTTGCCTTGTCCCGACACGTACGAGCCTAACAACAGCCCCAACGTCGCGACGCGGCTCACACCTGGTACTCCTATCCAGGCTTACATCTGCTCATCAACCGATCTGGATTGGTACTACCTCATGGCATCGAGCGGCCAGATTATCGACGTGACACTCACCAACATTCCTACGGGCGCGGACTACCAACTGGAACTGTACGACGCCCAGGTCAACCAACTGGCCGCCTCCTATAACCTGAGCAACGCGGATGAGCACATTCGCTACGTGGCTCAGGCGGGCGGACAGTATCTGGTCCTGGTGTATTCGTCAACAGGGTCCAGCACCACGCAACCTTACCGGTTATCAGTGCAACTGCAGATGTCCACGCCGACCCCTACACCGACGCCAAGCCTTACCAACAAGGTTTATGTGCCGCTCCTGGTGAAACGAAAGCGATAGGAACTTGAAATTCGTGTGGGGCGGGCGAAGCTTGCCCGCCCCACACGAGGCGACATCCGGTTGCCCTCCTCGCGCATGGTGAGGGTGTGAACATCTGCCTGCCGGGACTTGTACCCCCACAGCAGGCAGGATATACTCAGGCACGGCGGCAGGTCGGGTAAGTGGGAGTACCAGATGGATCTCGAGTGTGATGAGCGTCTGAAGGGAGTGTTTGCCCGTTATCCCCAGATATGGGCCGTGTACCTGTTCGGCTCTCGGGCCGAGGGTCGCGCGCGGGCCGACAGTGATGTCGACCTGGGCGTCATTCTCCGACCGGGCGCCTCTCCCCCCGACAAACTGGACGTGCTCACCGTTCTGGTGAAGGTCGGGTATGAGAACGTAGACTTGGTGTTTCTTGACCCCGCGGACATTCGCGACATCGTGCTCTGGTTCGAGGTCGTGCGGCACAATCGGGTCGTGTACGCGACCGAGGACTTCGACAGGGGGACGTTGTTCTCGCGCATCGTGCGCATGTACTGGGATTTCCTCCCCATTTTAGAGATTCAGCGTCGAGCCTACAAGGAGCGCATCTTACATGGTCAGACCTGATGTGATCCGTAAGCGGCTGGCGAAACTGGACGAATATTTGGACATCCTGCGGCAACTGCGCACCACCCCACGAGAGGAGTTTCTCACGAATCCCGAAAAGTACGGCAGTGCGGAGCGCTTCCTGCAGTTGGCTATCGAGGCCGTCAATGATATCGGCGGCCATCTTGTGGCGGATTTGAACCTGGGGACTGTGGAATGGACGCGCGACATTCCCGAGCGCTTGTACGAGGCGGGTTATATCGATAGAGATTTGCGCGAGCAGTGGTTTCGCATGATCGGCTTCCGCAACATTCTGGTGCACGATTACTTGGATGTGGATCGGGCGCGCGTGTACGAAGTGCTCCAGCACCACCTGGAGGATTTCGAGAGATTGCGCGTGGTGTTTGCCCGCTTCTTAAATTCGTAGAGGGTGTGCTGTCCCCAGGCCGTCCGCACCACACGAATTTCTCCTCTTCTTTCCAATGTGCAACCTATGTCGAGCCTCATATAGAGGCAACATATCCTACTTGCATCACATAACCACCAATTCCGGCACGCGCGCTTTAGCCTCTTCCTCGTCCATATCCTCCTTGACCCACAGCCGACAGAAGGCGCAGATCTCCCCCGCGGTAGTGGGTTGACCACACACGCGACAGGGGCGCAAAATCAGTTCCCCCTCGGGTTCGTGGAAGGAGATGAGCCCCTTCTTGCGGGCGTTGAGAAACTGGGTGTAGAACTGGAACTTGGCTCCGGGCGACTGGCTCTCCAGGCGGTTGAGCAGTTCCTTATAATAAATGGTGGTCGCGCCCTCCGCGAAGGGGCACTCGTCGTACTGGTAGTCGATGCCCCGCACGATGGCGTAGGCCGCGACTTCGCGCTCGTAGAAGCGGCAAAACGGCTTCACCTTCTTGACCAGCCCTGGGTGGGTCGCTTCCAACACAGGGGCCTGCCGCGCCAGGTATCCCGTCTGCCAGTGCAGCGTGTTCTGGAAGAGCACCGCGGCCTCGTCATCCAGGTTGTGGCCTGTGGCCAGCACGTCGTAGCCCCCGCGCAGCGCGACCTCGTTCATGATGTGGCGTTTGCTCAGGCCGCACACGGAACAGGGCTTGCCGCGACCCCGACGGGTGCGCGCGGCCAGTTCGGGGATCGTCTCCCCGTACGTCTCCTTCATGTCCACCACGTGTAGGGTCAACCCAGGGCGCTGCTCGCGAAACTTCTCGATGGCCTCGAGGGATTTGTCCGAGTACCGGATGCCCTCGTCGATACCCAGGCCAATGTAAAGCCCATCCGCTTGGTATCCCAGTTGCACGAGCACATCCCACAGCGACAGGCTATCCTTGCCGCCCGAGACCGCCACAAGGATGCGGTTGCTCTTGCGGAACATGTTGTACTTTTCGATGGTGCGCTGGGTGTAGTTGACGAACCACTCCACGTAGTGGTCGGCGCACAGGGCCAATCGGTGATGCTTCATGTAGATCACGGCCGTCTGGCCGCACTTCTTGCAACGCAGTTGCCGCCGCTTCCCTTTTTTCGTGTTCATCCTTTCCCCTCTCACGTGTCTACCCCTTCGTATACCATGACCCCCAGGCTTCGCGGCCCCAAATGCACGGCAAGCGAGGCCGAGTAGGGATACACGGGAAACTCTCTCTGGCCCAGGGTCATTTCCAGGCGTTCCAGAAGAAGGGCCGTTTCGTCCTCCATGTTATGTTGTACGATGGCGATGGCCTCTAAGTTCAGAAATTCAATCACAAAGTCGTGGAGTTTCTCCACCCCATCTTCCCACTTGCGCACTTTCTCGATGGGGATGATCTCCCCGTCCTCGATGATGACGATGGGTTTGATTTCCAGCATGGTGCCCAGCAGTGCTTGTGCAGGTCCTACACGACCGTACTTTTCCAGGTAATCCAGGCGTTCCATGAGGAATTGTCCGTAGACATGGGGGATCATCGCCCGCACACGACGCACCACATCCGGCGCGGGTATGCCCTCTGCGGCATACTGGGCCGCGTATCGGACCAGGGTGCCCAGCCCGAAGTCGATGGTCTGGCTGTCCACCACCCAGAAGCGGGCCCGGCCGAACACGTAATTGACCGCTTCGCGCGCGTGTTCATACGCCTTGCTCAACCGTGAGGAGTGGGTGAGGACAAGGATGTTGGCGCTTTCTCGCACCAAGCGATTGTACACGTCTGCCCAAACACGGGGCGGGGGCGCGATCAGGTTGGGCAGGGCGTCCGACTGGGCCAGTTTGGCCACGAACGCAGCCCCGTCCACGTCCTTCCCTTCCAGGTACCGCCGCCCCTCCAGTTCCAGGGTCATGGGCACGACCGCGATGCCGTGCTCGCGCACGAACGCGGGATCCAGGTGGGCGCTGCTGTCGGTCACGATGCGCAGTTCTGTGCTCATGGTCACTCCGCCGATAAGATATATGGGTAATGGGGGTGTCCGCCATAGAGCACGTCAACTTCTTGCTCGGGGAAGGCTTTCCGCACGTTCTCGGCCATGCGCTGGGCCTGTTCTTCCGTCATATTGTCGCCATAATAGAGGGTGATGATTTCGTGTTCCTGAGCGTTCATTTTGCGCAGAGTCTCCAGCACAACTTCGTCCATCTCGGAGCCGGAAACCACGAGTTTGTTGTCGACAATGCCAATGAACTGCCCCGCCTTTACATCCAGGCCATCGAAATGGGCGTCACTCACCGCGATGGTTACCTGGCCCACGACCACGTTATCCAGGGCCTGGGTCATGATCTCGTGATTCTCATCGGCGTCCGCATCCGGGTTGAAGGCCATGAGCGCGGCGATGCCGTGGGGCAGGGTGCGGCTGGGCACCACGCGGACGCGCTTGTTGGCGCTTTTGGCGGCCTCCTCCGCGGCCATGACAATGTTCTTGTTGTTGGGCAACACGATGACATCTTCTTGGGGAACCTGTTCGATGGCCTCGAGGATCTCCGCGGTGCTGGGGTTCATGGTCTGGCCGCCGGAGACGAGGGCCTGGACGCCCAGACTGCGCAAAATGTCGTCAAAGCCCGGTCCGGGAGAAACAGCAACCACAGCCGTGCGACCGGCGGGCATTTCCTGCGGCATGAACGCGGCCGGGTGGTTTTCACCTTCCCGTTCCGCAGCGGAAGGGCGCTCGACGGCCACGTCCGGCACCGGCTCCGGCCCCTTACCCTTGCGACGTAACGTCTGCAAGGTCATGTTCTCCACGACGATGTCGTCCATCTGGCCGAGGGACGCACCGTAGGAGAGGAAGGGGCCCGGGTCAGGGCCATGCACATGCACTTTGATGACATGGCCCACTTTGCCCACAACGATGCTCTCTCCCCCCAGGGCTTCGAGGTGTTGGCGCACCTCCTCTTCATCCACATCGTTGGTGTAGACGAGAAACTGGATGTCATACCCCCACTCGTCAGGAAGGGTGCTCAGGTCGGCCTCTGCTGCCACCTGCTTTTCAGTCGCCCGGGTGATCACTTCCCCGCGTAGGGCGCGCGTCATCCCTTCCCAGATGTAGCAAAATCCCATGCCGCCCGAGTCGACGACACCGGCCTGTTTGAGCACGGGCAAGAGGTTGGGAGTGTTGGCGAGGGCCTCCTGCGCAGCCTGGAAGGTGTATTCGAACAGGAAGCGCAGGTCCGACTCCAGGTGAGCGGCCGCGCGGGCGGCCTCGGCCGCGGCCCGGGCCACGGTGAGAATCGTCCCTTCGACCGGCTGACTCACCCCCCGATACGCGGTGTTGCTGCCCTCCTCCAGCCCCTCTGCCATCGAAGGCGCGTCGAATCGGGGGAGGTCGCCCAGGCGTTTGACCATGCCGCGCATGATTTGCGAGAAAATGACGCCCGAGTTGCCGCGCGCGCCCATCAATGTGCCGTGCGCGATGCGCTCGAGGATGTGTCCGGCGTGGTCGCTTTCATCGTGCTCGATTTCTTCCCAGGCACGCTTGATGGTGAGGAGCATGTTGGTTCCGGTGTCGCCATCGGGCACGGGGAACACGTTCATACGGTTGACGATTTCATAGTGACGTTCGAGCCAGGCGTAGGCCGCGTAGAGGAGCGCACGCATGTCCTGTCCGTCGATCTCGGAAACCGGCACGTTGGGGGGATGCCGTTCATGCAAGTGGGTGATGATGTCCTGGCTCACGCGTTGGATCCTCCTGGCCGTTCATGATTGACGCGTACGTCCTGCACGTGGACGTTGATCTCCGCAATGGGCACGCCGAGCATCTGCTCCAGTGCATATTTGACGCGACTCATAACACCTTGGGCTACTTCTGAGATGCGCGTTCCGTACTGGACGACCACATAAAGGTCGACCACGATTCGGTCTTTGCGTACCCGCACCCGCACCCCGGGCGCATCCCGGTGGGTGATGGCGCGACGCACCGCGTCGAACCACGGGTCGCTCATGCCTACGACACCGTAGGATTGGAGGGCAGCGTCGTGGGCCACGCGCGCGATGGCCGCGGGCGATATGCGGATTTCGCCTGTGTGTATGGTCTTGTTTTCCGACGATTGGTCGCTCATCATCGTGCTCCTGAACAGTCCATAAGCACAGAGGGAACCTTCCCTTTAAAGCACGCGGCCTCCTATTATAACGAATTCAGGGGGGAAAGGAAAGGAATTGGGCTTTTGTGGAGACTGTTCCAATTTATTCAACGTGCAAACCTTTGTTTCAGGCGTAGCAGGGCTGGGTCTTTGGGGAGAGAGCCGTCGAAGACTGGTCCATCGCCCCCCACAATGACCTCGTGCACCCCACTTGGGTCTCAATGCCGAAACCACACTAAACTGGCCCCTTCCCAAAAGGGACAGCGGTCATGGCCGTGCATATACACGCGCTTCCCCACCAGACGATAGGCATCCTGTTGATGCGGTATCCGTTCCCAGCCCTCATAGGCAATGCCCACTTTGATTTCCATGTGGCGTTCCTGCTTCCGCTGCAGGGGGACCCAGATGCCATCCCTCTCTACATACAGCCGTTCTACCTATCGTTCACCAAAAGAAAAGGCCACCTGCCCCCGTTTATACACCGCCTCCGCCTCTTCCGCTTCCATTCCACATATCCCCTCCCCCACCCGTTGTACCTCCCACCACACCGTCGTCTTCGACACCACCCCGCGGTTAATGCCGCGACCAGATGGGCCGTCTTCTCATACCTATCTCAGCCACCACCTCTAACAATCCTGCCCGCAAGGAGGGCGTCACCAGCATAAAAGGAGACCACCCCAAATATTTGTCCAACAGAAAACGGGGCCCCCCGTTCATCATGATACTGCCGTCGCTCCACACGCACGGCTCCAAATTGCGTCATGACCGTCCGTTCCCTCTTCCCCACTACCCGCTACCCTGCTGGTTTATGCCGCAGAAGCGCATCATCTAAGGCCTCCAGATACTCCCGCGCTTGTTCCTGCATCGCCGCATATCCCTGGCGATAAATCCGCTCCTCCCACGCTATCGCCGCTCCCTGAGCAAACTGCTCCTTCAATGCTACAATCGTACCAGTCATTGGTCTCCTCCTATTAATGTTTTCTTCCACTATTAGACCAATGGCCTTCCCTTGTCCATCCCGTTGAATAAACTGAACCAGTCTCGCGGGCGGGATGGCCGCGCCCAAAATAAGAATTCCGAATTTGACATCCAGAAATTCATAGGCTATTATTATCAACTGGACTTTTGACAAATCGATTCCTAGTCCCCTCGTATCGGGAAATGGTGAAGCCGTTCGCGCGCTTGCGCGTGCATTTCTGACGCAAGCACGCAACGTGCTCCAAGAAGGCAAGTCAACTTGCTAGCGTCATACCATAACCGTTGCGAGAGCGAGTTAGTCAAAAGTCCAGTATCAAATACAATTACATATAAACAGAAGGGTAAGAACAGGGCATCCACCCCTCTTACGACGAAGGTCTTTTTCGCTCTCTTCCTTCCCAGGCTCACCCGATGTCTGTTCTTGCCCCACCTTACGCGTCCACTGCTTCTCCTTCTACCTACTCTGTGTTGGTATGTAGCGAAAGGAGGCGTGCGATGCAAGGGCAACGGTTCTCCAGCATGGTCATTTTCCTGCTCCTCTTCCTCGCGCTCCCCTTCATCCTGGCCGGTGCCACCCACGCCCAAGTTGCTGTTGCCCCAGCGAGCACTAACGCCGCGGGCGACACACCAGGGAACACCTATCTTCCCCTGCTCACCACCCGCTATCCCATCCCCCCGCACTTGACCATCAACGAAGTACTGTACTACGAGGAGGAAAATGGCATCGAATGGGTGGAACTGTTCAACCCCACCGACACGCCCATCGCGCTCGCTGGCTGGCGTTTGACCAACGTAGACCTGAGCCTGAACGTCGCTCTGCCCGCGTGGACGCTGCCCAAGGGCGCCTACCTCGTGGTGTACTTCGGACAGGGCCAGAACGACGCCAACTTCAGCGATGGCCGGGGCGCGTACTACACGGGCGCCACCCAGCCCGTGCTCGACAATGAGGAGGATGGCGTTGCCCTGTACCGCGGCAATCCCAAGGCCCGCAACCTGGTAGACTTCGTGGCCTGGAGCGTGAACGGACGCCACCAGGGCGGCACGGCCATGACCCACGCGGTGAACAGCGGCCAATGGCAGGACGGCGACTTCTATGCTGCGCTTAACATGGCCCCCATTTACCTGACCATGCCCGTCCTGGCAGGCGATAGCATTGGCCGCAACGCGGACAGTCTGGACACCAACCGTGCATCGGACTGGGACTCCCTGGGCGGAGTGGACAGTCTGGGCCCGACCCCAGGCGAACGAAACTTGGGCGCCCTCACCCCCACAAACGTGGTGGATGCCCTGCCCCGCGTGGCGACGACCCCTAATGCAGCCAAGCCGTGGACGATCATGGTGTTCATGGATGGGCGGGACAGGACAATCCGCAACGAACAATGGCGGGATATCAACCTGATGGAGCGGGTGGGAAGTAATAGCACGGTAAACATCGTCGTCCAAATGATGGATGCCAGGGGATTCACATTCCGTTGTTTCATACGCCGTGACAATCAGCCTTCACGCCTTACCTCGCCGTGTGTTCGCGTGCGCGGGGTCGTCAACCCAGGAGACCCGCGCGCGCTTTCCAACTTCCTCACCTGGGCCAGCACCAACTATCCATCTCAGAAACGCTCCCTGATTCTCGACGGTCACGGTGCGGGGTGGAAGGGCCTGTTCCCATCGGCTGGTGACCCCTTAACCATGAGCGAACTGCGCACGGCCCTCTCCACGGCCAACCTGGCGCTGTGGAACATCATGTTCGTGGCCTGTCTCATGGGGCAGTTCGAGGTGGCCGACCAAATACAGGCCTGGACTATGACCATGACTGCCAGCGAGGAGGTCACATATGCCGTCTTCCCCTACGACGTGTTCCTGAACGAATTGACGGCCAACCCTGGGTGGACAGACACCCAATACGCGCGTCGGGCGGCCGAATTGTACGCCCAGCGGCTGGCGCGTATCACCAATCGCTACACCATGGCCGCGTATCTCATGTCTATGGAGCCAGTCGTCGATCTTCAAATCGACACGATGGCCCTCAAGTTGCGCCAGGACGTGGAGAACTACCGCCAGCACGACGTGTTTGGCGACAACCTGCAACTAGTCATCAAGCACAACGTGCGCCAGCGGGTTCAGAGTTTTCAGGACCGAAACTACATCGACCTGCGCCACTTTGCCCAACTGGTGGCCGCCCAACCCCTCTCTGCGGCCAGGGAGGCGCAACGACTGGCCAACATGCTGGCTCCAGGCCCCAACAACTTCATCTTATGGGAACAGCATGGGCCAGGAGTGCCCAACGCCAACGGCGTGAGCATTTACTTTCCCGCTTCCCTGAACGGGTACGACCACAAGCGCTGCCGCAGATGTAATGACTGGGAAGATCGCGTGTTCGATGACCCGTGGCCCAGTCCCCACCTGTACCAACGGGACACCAGCATCAAGATCCCGCGGTTGATCAGTGCGCCCCACGCGTTGCCCGATGATCCCGACTTTCTGTTCCCCAGGGGCAACCGTTGGGATGAGTTCCTGCATCGCTACTATAAGCCCGTAGCGGACGCGTGCATTCGTCCCCCCGGAGGGGGCTGTGTGGAAAGCATTATTCTCGAAGTTGGCGAACGTGTGACGCTGAGTGGTCTGGGTTCATCGGACAGCGACGGCCCCGAGAACGACGGGCGGGCCATCAGCACGGAGTGGGCGGTGGGCCCCCGGCAAGGCAACGACCGACCGGCCCACCTGGTGGCCAGGAAGCCCAAGCACTGGTACTGGGACTTTTACGCCGATCTGGACACGGGGGGCAACATCCCCAATTACCGTGAAGGCGTGAAATACGAGCGTTGTACATCTGATGACTGTGATCGCAATGAGGTGGATAACGAGAACGATGATCGGGACGCTGTAGGGGTGACCGTGCCATACGAGTGTCCGCGCGAGGGAACGTTCGTGATCACCCTGTGGGTCTGGGACGAACACCACGACCAGTCGCGGCGTCACAGGGAGGATCGCCGCCACAATCTGGGGCGGCACTGGCTACACTTCAACGTGGACAGTGAGACGGTTACCATTTCCTGCTATGAACCTGAACGGCCGGTCAAGATCGCGGACCGCAGTACGGTGCAACCCGGGGACAAGATCCATTACCTCGTCAACCTGCCACCCAACCCCTCGGCAGTAGAACCTGGCTTCGGCAGCATGGCCGAGACCCTGCCTCCATTCCTGCAAGTGACCGAGATCACCTGCAACTTCGGCATCTGCGAAACTCAATCTTATGGCGACCAAATGTTCCTCACCTGGGAGTTTCCAGAGCGCCCGCCAGAGTTACGTATCTGGATGGAATACGAGGTCGTTTTCGTCCCCGAGGATCCTCCCACCTGCCCACCTGAAATCGTGAACGTCATTTCAGGATGGGATGGATGGCAAGAGATCAGCCTGGAGTCAACGGTGAAGGTATCCTGTCCATAGAAACGTCTCAAGCCTTCCGAGGCCGCAAGAGCCTCGGAAGGCTTGCCCCTACCTGCTCAGGGGCGCGGCCATGTTCTCCACGGTAGCCCATTCGTCCTCGGGCAATGGCGGCTTGTCCGCCTCGGATTGAATGTAGCGCGCGATGAAGATGAGGGCAAAAAGCAGGTACATCATACTGCCAGGAATCCACATGATCAGCCCCCTAATGGCCTGGTCGCGCACGGGGGGAATGTCCCACAACCGTGGCACCTCGGTGTAGTACTTGTACCACTTAGCCTGGTTTCGGCATTGGGACCCCAGCGGCGTACGAGAGGTCATTGTAGGGAACGATGGGGCAGAGTGGATACGTCAGGGCCAGCACATCCTCGCCCATACCTTATGGCAGGTGGACGGCTTTCATTTGAAACGGGCCTGTTATCGGGCTTTAGGCAAGGAGTAGGGCGAACCGCTGTATCAGGCTATCCGCAACGGCCAGTGGACGACTGCATTGCACCTCTGGCAACAAAGCCCTTCCCCACAGAGGAAACAAGCCCGCGATGCCTACCGCTGGTTGGGTCGTCTTCTTCAAGCTCGGGAAGGCCAGGATTGGCGCCAGCGGGTCCGCCATGTACCCGAGGAAGCGCGCGGCTTGGGCACCATGGAGGGCAATATCGCCCATATTATCGCTGACCGCATGAAGGGAAAAGGGCGAAGTTGGTCTCGCCGCGGTGCCCTTCATTTGGTCAAAGTACGGGAACACCTCCTCAACGGTACCCTCCACCCCTGGTGCTACCGCTCATCTCCTCCACCGCCTTTCCCTCCTGCGCCCCGCACGCCTGTCCGTCGGTCACGCCCACCAGACACAACCGCTTGGCTCCAGGCGCATATTCCTGCCGTCGATGGTCCCCTCCCCAAAAACCTAGCCCTGCTACGTCTGAAACAAAGGCTTGCGCGTTGAATAAATTGGAACAGTCTCGGCCCTTGTGGTCGTCCAGGCGGGCTTACGAATTTGCCCAAATGCGCGATGGCGCTTAACATTGGAAGTCGCGTTCAATGCTCCGAAGCGTGGGATGCACTTAGGAATACCTGGGCTTTTGACAAAGCCTCGAGGCTTGGAGTGGGGAGGATGGAGGCTTCTTTCCCACCCTCCTCCCTTGTACAGAACCGGCAGTCGTTCATCGAAAGTCCGGCAAGAATACAATTCGAACGCGAAATCAGGCGGAGAGGAGAAAGGAAAGATGGCACGGTGCAGCATATGTGGGCGGGGGCCCCAGTTTGGTCATAACCGAAGCCACTCCATGAAGGCGACAAAGCGACGCTGGCAGGTCAACGTGCAACGGGTGACCATCTATCGCAACGGACGCCGCGAGCGGGTGAGGATTTGCACGCGCTGCCTGCGCACGATGAGCAAGACAGCGTAAGTCCTTTTTGAGTCTGTAGCGGCTGAAACAGGGGGGCACGGCGAACCGTCCCCCCTGTTTCGCGTTTTACAGGGTGTTCCTCGGTTGTTCCTCTCACGTCTTCTTTGCGGCCGACGTACGTTACCTCCATTCATCTCTCCTTATCCGGCTCTCTTTTCCCTTCCTCCCGCCGTCCACAACCGGCCTGTTAGTCCATGTAGATTTATCAGTCAACCAATCAATAAGTTGCCGAATCTTCGCGGGTAGCGTTACAATGCGAATACATGAGAGCATAAATAAATAACGAGAATCGGCGATACAGTGAGGGGATCGATAGGGGGCACGGTTTTCCAAAGACTGCGGGACCGGGTCACGCCTGCCGGACTTGCCGGGGCAGTACCCGCCATCCTTCTGAACCTGGGTATTAGCGGCGTCGTCATTGCAACCTTGTTGGGCTCCGTCGTCACGCCCGCGGAGCGGCCCCTGTGGCTTACGGCCTGGGTGGGGGTCATCGTTGCCTTCTCGCTGTTGGGCCTGGGCGTGGTTGGGTTGAGCGAGGCCACGGAACCCGGCATTGGGCTGCTCTTCCTCTGGGGGACGACCCTGATGGGGCTCACTACCCTGGCCGGTGCTGCCGCGGCCTTCGTGCCTTCAGCTTATCTGTTCGGTTCGCCGGCCCTCGTGTTCTTGGCCGCAGTCCTCGTGCACTTTCACCTCTTGTTTCCTGCGGAGGTAACTCCTCATTGGCGTCGGCCGGCCGTGGTTTTCCTCTACACCTCGGCCGGCATGCTGGCCACGGCGTGGGTGCTGCGACCGGACCTCCCTCACCTGCGGGCACTCTCACGGGGCTACTTCGTGGCGGCCCTTGGGATCGCCTGGGCACGGATGGTGGTGGTAGGCCGATGGTGGGGCGTCGGCCTAGAGGAGAAGTGGGTCGCGCGCTGGCTGGCTATCGTGTTGGGCGTGGGTGGGCTCTTGCCGGCGGCGAGTGTGCTGGTGGCGGAGGCGGTAGCGGGCCGCGCGGTCCTACCTTTGGCGGTGGCCTACGTGCTGGAGTTGGCCGTGCCCCTGGGGTACTTGCCTGTGCTGCGGCGGTATGGTCAGGAGAATGGGGGCGAAGTCGTAGCGGCAGAGCGAAGTTCTGTGGTAGCCGGGCTACTTACGGTGACCCTCCTTGTGGCCGTGGCCGGGTTAGGGGTGGGCACGGCAACCCGGCCGGTGGAGCGCTGGGGGGTGTTGGGGCTGCTCGTGGTCGGGGCTTATCCCTTGTTCCGGGGAGTGGGTTGGTGGCTGGCTCGAGAGTTGTACGGGGGGTGGTACCGCCGGGAGCGGGCTTTGCGGGAATTGGCCGACAGGTTAAGCGAGGCGCCGACGATGAATGCGGTGGGGACCTTGGTGGAACGTTGTGTGGCCGTTGGTGTGGGCGCGCGGTGGGTGTGTATCGAGGTGGAGGGACGGCGGCATCTGTGGGGGGCGATTGAGGAAAGCGCGCCGGAAGATGCAGCCGTGCTGGAGGTGCCGGTGCGGGTGGCAGGCCATGAAAGGGGACGGTTGTGGGTGGGCGCCCCGATAGGGCGTCAGGGATATACGCCCTGGGAACGGCGGTGGGTAGAGGCGGTGGGGCGTCTCGTGGGCGTGCGGGTGGCGTGGGA
>JALWHQ010000295.1 GCA_026983525.1 Anaerolineae bacterium
CGTACGGAAGGTAACGTTCCATGATTTCTTGGGCTTTTTCCGTGTCTGGCAACTTGTGAAGGCGTGTGAGGTACGTGCGGAAGGCCCGCCATTTAGCTGCCTCCTCCGCGCCCTTTTCCGTCTTACGAGGCATGAAATTAGCCATGACTATAATTAGGGCCCCCAATACGATAAGGGCAACCCCAGGGAGAAAGGCAAGATCTATCCATGGGCTAAGAAACATCCATCCTCCAACGGTTGTGAGCACACCAAGTATGTCTATCCCTATACCTAATAGGGCATACTTCATACGGACTCGTTCTGGGCTGGCCGGGAAATATCCCCGTTCGACCAAGGCATTGTAAATTTCGCTTTTGATTGTAGGGATATGCTTGTAGAATTTATCCTTCAAATCGCTGAGATCACGTTCAACCTTTTCACCCAGAACAGCATCTATCAATCTCTTCTCAAACGATTCCAATCCCTGTACATCGTCACGCTTGCGACGGATGCGAAAATCACGCCCGCGCCATCCCTCGCTTCGCTCTTCAATCTCGATGTATCCTCTGCGAGCCAGATCCACCAAAGTAGCCAGAATCTCCTTCATGTCCGCGCGCTCATCAATGAGCGCGCCGGCCAGGGCAGGCTTCAAGTCCGATGGAGGTTCGAGCAAGTACTCGGCGAAGACTTCCGTGGGTTTATCCCGCCCGCGCAGGAACCACAGCAGGTAGATACCGGCGGTGCCCAGGGATAAGATGAGCAGAGAAATGGCCAGGACGAAGAGGTTGGCAAGGGGACGCCAACGTTCGTTCCAAATGCGCATACGTTCCAGGCGTTTGGCCTCCGCATCAGCCGCGGGTTGCCAGGGGGCCGGGGTTACAGGGATCACCCCGTGAGGCCATTGAACGCGCACTTCGAACGATGTACCCGGGGGAATTTGCGTCTTAGCGCGGAAGCGCACCGTGTAGTCGTCCAGTTTTTCTATGTCTGCAGGCACGAAATACGCGGCGTATGCCGTCACCGGACCGGGCACCCGCACCGTGACCACCGACTCGCGCACGGGCCCATCCCTGTCCGGAAACACGGCATCCCACCACAGTTGGTCGCCCCCCTCGTACGCTCGCAATCCTCCGTGTACTCGATACGCGACACGGAATGTGCGCGTTGTATCGTTTATCGGATCGAAGAACCAGCGGATGTAGTACTCGTCCCCGGTCTTATAAACTGTAAAGGTTCGGGGAGGACCCGAGGTCGTCTCTCCCTCCAACGGGCGATATGTTCCCTCTTCATCGGAGATGCTCACATTGTCTATGGCTTGCAGTCGCTCGGCGGGTATGCGGCGATAACCAAATCGAAATGGGCCACCGATGAATTTAATTTGCAAGGTCTCGACTACGGTGAAAGTGCCGTCGGGGTTGACGGTAATGTCCACATCTATCCGTTGCCAATCAACGGATTTTACTTGGGCTGCCACCGGAAAAACGAGCACAATGAAGAGGGTGCAAAGAAGCAACAGTATCCATCCATACGTATTTAGATTTCTTGTTTTACTTATCCCCCACCGCATGAGGTTCATCCTTCCATACCTTTCCACGAGATGATAGGCGTGTTCCGCATCTATATATACGTAGGTGTGTGCTGCTTTGTTACACTGGTTCCTCCACATTTAGCCCATATGCCCGAGCCAGAATTTCAACCGGATGCACGGACTTGACGCCCGTGGCGTGGGTGATCTGCCAGCGGCAGGTTTCGCTGTCGCACACGACGAGGGGAGGCGTAACGTCGGCGACCAGGTCGAAGAGGGGTTTGCCCACGGACATGGCAATATCGTACTTTTCCGCCTTGTACCCGTAGGTGCCCGCGATGCCGCAACAGGCGGCGTCGCTCTCCACAATCTCCAGTTCGGGGATCAGGGAGAGGAGTTCCAGCGCGGGCAGGCCCAGGCGGTGGGCGCGATACTGACAAGGGGGATGGTAGACGACACGCATGGGCACGGGCTGAAAGTCGGTGCGCAGTTGCCCCCGTTCCCACAGCATGAGCAGAAATTCGCTGATGTCGTAGGTGTGCGCGGCGACGAGTTGGGTGTCCTCGTCGTGCATGTCGAGAAGTTCGGGGGCCTCTTCCTTCAGGGTGAGGGTGCAACTGGTGGAGGTGCCCACGATGGGGATGCCCTGCCGCGCGTACGCGACCAGGGCGCGCACGTTCCGACGGTGGTACGCGCGCGCGGCCTCGAACTCCCCGTTGGAGAGCAGGGGCAGCCCACAGCAATTCTGCCGCGGAACCTCCACGCGAATGCCGTTGTGCTCGAGGACGCGCACGGCCGCGCGGCCCACGCGCGCTTCGTAGTACTCGGTGGAGCAGCCGTGGAAGTAGGCGATGGTGGAGATTGGAGATTGGAGATTGGAGATTGGGGAGTGGGGAGTGGAGATTTGCACTTTGGACTTTTCACTTTGCACTCTGCCCTTGAACCAGGCGCGGAAGCTTTCCCGTGAGAATTGGGGTAGGGGGGCACGGCGATGGATGCCCAGCGTTAGTTGGGCGGCCCAGCGCGCCAGGGGATGGTTGAGGAGGCGGTTGGCAAGGGGCGCGACAGGGCGGCCCAGTTTGCCCAGGAGTTCGGGACGGGCGAGGAGGTTGTTGCGCAGGCGGGCGCGCCAGGAGAAGCGGCCATCGCGCACCATGTCCGCGCGGGCGCGGGCGTTCAGTTCCGCGATCTTCACCCCCGCGGGGCAGACCATATTGCACACCCGACAGCCGCTGCAATAGTCCACCGACGCGTCGGGCGTGGGCTGGTCGGGCATGCGGAAGCGCCCCGCCTGGGGCCCCGCGTACTTGGGGCCTGGAAAGCGGTCGGTGACCGCGGCCACGGGACACGCGGTGACGCAGATGTTGCACTTGATGCAGTAGTCGACGGTTGCGTCGGGTGAGAACAGATAGGTCAGGGTGTGTTCTTCTGTGCGGACGTTATCCACGCCAGCGCCTCCAGAACAGGGATGAATGCGCCGTCGGGCCAGAGCCACTCCACGCGGATGGCAAACCCTGGAATGGCCAGGCTGCGCAGCACGCCCTCCTCGACGCTCGCGGGGGCGTAGCGGCCCTCCTTCAGCCAGTAAAATTCCGTACCCGCGGGGCCGTAGGGGTCGATAAGCCAGACCTCTTTCACGCCCGCGCGCTCGTACCCGCGCAGTTTGGGGCCACGGTCATACGCGGCCGTGCCGCGGGAGAGAATCTCGATCACGAAGTCGGGCGCGCCCATGACCCCGCGCTGGGTGATGATGTCCGCCCGTTCGCGGGCGACGAAGAGGATGTCGGGTTCGTACACCTGGTCTGAAGCCAGGATGACGGGCGTGCGCGAGCCGCGCACTTGCCCCAGACGGTTCTCTTCCACATGGCCCCCAATAAGGCAGTAGAGAAAGCCGAACAAACGCTCGTGGGCATCAAAAGGCGGAGGCTGAACGATCATTTGGCCGTCGATAAGTTCAGCCTTTCCCTTTTCAGGCGCGAGCATCAGGAACTGCTCTGCGGTCATCCGCTCGGCTATCTCGACCCGCGTGCCAAATTTGGGCAGGACCATGATACTCGCTCCTACTCAACTGCTGATGGACGATGGCCGTGGCTATCGTCCGCTACCTTCCTTCAGCATCTCGATGAGTTTCTCCACCCCCACGATTTCCCGCAGCAGGTGCAACGGATGGGGAAGGGGATGCTCCCAGAGCCAGGCAGGACGGAACCAGAAGCCTTTCAGTTCGATGCAACGCTACCGCCCCCATCCCTTAACCCCCCGAAATGCGAATTCCCCTTGGCTCTTGTTCATTGTACCACAGAGCGATGATCTGGACTTTTGACTAACTCGTTCTTGCGACGGTTATAGTATGACGCTAGCAAGTTGACTTGCCTTCATGGGGCACGGCCCAGGTCGTACCCCTGCGTCGGGTGCCGTATGAGGCACGTTTCGTTCTTGCGACAGAAACACACGCGCAAGAGCGCGAACGGCTTCACCATCTCTCCATCAAGACCTCCGAGGTCTGGCAGACCTCGGAGGTCTTTTACCCCCAAGCGATGCGCCACCCGACGAGGGCGATGCCTTCGAGCGCGCGCTGGCGGATGGCGTCGGCCCGCCCTAACTGGTTGCCGACAACGTACAGGTTTTCGTAGACGACCTGGCCGCGCGCGTCCACGGGGCGGCCTTCTTTATCAGTGGGGATGCCCGCGCGCCACAGGGGGTGTCCATCGGGGGTGAAG
>JALWHQ010000296.1 GCA_026983525.1 Anaerolineae bacterium
GTGCCCACGCCCACCCCTTACCCCACGCCGCCCCCACATGTGGTGGAAGCCGCACGCCACGCCGGTTTCGACCTGAATGGTCGCTACATCGTTATCGACCAGGTTGAGCAACGCATGTACGTGGTAGAGGGCCCTCGGCTTGTACGCGCTATCCCCGTCAGCACGGGGGATCCCGCGCAGGGCACGTTTACACCGCCCTGGGTGGGAAAGGTGGGCGTGTACTGGGGCACGTTCAGTGCGCACGGGGTCTCCGCGGACAACGCATGGCACCTGTTCAAGACCCCCGCCGGCAATATCCTCATCCACGGGCTTCCCTACGTGCGCGATGCCTCAGGTCGCAAGATCTACCAGGACACGGACAAGGTAGGGCGCCTGCCCGCGTCGCGCGGCTGCATCCGCCTCTACCCCGAGGATGCCGTCTGGTTCACACGCTGGAATCCCCGAGGAGTGCCCATCGTTATACTCCCTTACAAACTTCGTCACTGAGGACGCAATCCCCCCGAACCATCTATCATCTGCTTGTAAGGAGGAGCCCCTTATGAGGCGACCTTTACCTTTATTGGAACAAAAAGACATTTACGAACTCATCCGTCTTCCAGAAGCCAAGATACGACGGCTTTTCAAAGCCTATCATGCTTACTTACTTGACATCTACGAAGAAATTCTTCCTTACCGCCATACTCCGCGCACCGTTGTCGTCGTGCCGAGTTTGACCCTGGACCAGGAGGTGCTGTCCAAAATCGCGGGCATCAACTTTTACGAGCAGCGCCTCCTCTACTATTTGATGATGCTCCAGTTGCCCCGCACCCAGGTCATCTTTGTGACCAGCGAGCCCATCGATCCGGCCATCATCGACTACTTCCTGACGATGCTGCCCGGTGTTCCCGGATCGCACGCGCGCGAGCGTCTCACCCTCCTTTCCTGTCACGACTCATCGCCCATGTCCTTGACCGAGAAAATCCTCGCCCGCCCGCGCCTCATGCAGCGCATCCGCGAGAGCATCCGATATCCTGAGGCCGCGTACATGGAATGCTTTAACTCCACGCCCCTTGAACGTCGCCTCTCCGTGATGTTGGGCATCCCCCTCTACGCCCTGGATCCCGACCTGGCCCACCTGGGCACGAAAAGTTGGAACCGCAAGATCTTCCGCGAGGCGGGCATCGACTACCCGGACGGGTTCGAAGACCTGCGCGATGAGGAGGATCTGGTTCAGGCAATCGCTGAACTGAAGCGAAAACACCCCCACCTCAAACGGGTCGTAGTCAAACTCAACGAGGGCTTCTCCGGCGAAGGAAACGCTCTGTTCCACTTCAACGGCACCCCGGACGACGAAAGGCTGTCCGAGTGGGTACGCAAAGAATTGCCTCTTCGCCTACACTTCGAGAACCCGGAAGAGACATACGAACGATTCATGCGCAAGTTCCTCGAGATGGGAGGAATTGTCGAGGTCTTCATAGAAGGTGATGTAAAACGTTCTCCTTCCGTCCAAGCAACCATCAACCCTCTCGGACAGGGGACCGTCATCTCAACGCACGAACAGATTTTAGGCGGTCCCTCCAAGCAGGTGTACCTGGGAGCGATATTCCCGGCACACCGCGAATATCGCCTGGAACTGCAGGAGATCGGTCGGCGTGTGGGACATGTGCTAAGTAGCAAGGGGGCTATCGGCCACTTCTCCGTGGATTTCGTCTCCGTTCACAATCCGGACGGCACCTGGACGAATTACGCCGTGGAAATCAACCTGCGCAAGGGGGGGACGACCCACCCCTTCCGAACGCTCCAATATCTAACGCACGGCGAATATAATCTGGAGGAGGGCATCTACTACACAGGGACCGGACAACCGCGCTATTATTACGCGACCGATAACCTGCGCGATGACATGTACAAAGGGCTCACCCCCGCGGACCTTATGGACATTGCCGTGTGTGAGGAATTGCACTTCAACACCGGCACCCAGGAGGGATTGGTCTTCCACCTCATTGGGGCGCTGTCCGAGTACGGTAAGTTGGGCGTGGTTGCCATTGGCGCCACCCCCCAGCGGGCGGAAATGTATTACAAGACAACCCTGGAGGCACTCAACCGAGTGTGCCAGGGCGGAGGCAAGTGCCAGGATCCGCCGCGCAACCCGAGCGAAGCCACCGCTCCCACCCACTTCAAACCCTGGTGGTATGCCGACCATCCACTGACCTGAAAAGACTCTACCGGAGGAAGACATGGCCGCCATCATCGCTGCCGCTTTACTTTTTGGAGTCATACTTCTTCTCCTGGCGTACACCCTATGGCAGAAAAGCCGTGCCACGCGCCAAGCTACAGGTGTTCCATCTGGGCGTATCATCTACGAGGACGTCGACCAGGGGCGCCCACCAGATGGCCCACTCATCAGTGAAAAATGGCGTCTGGTGGGCAAGCCCGACTACCTGGTGGAATCAGAGGACGGTTTGATTCCTGTCGAAGTAAAGTCGGCCAACCTGCCGCGTAACGGCACCCCCTACTGGGGACATGTGTTACAACTTGCAGCGTATTGTCTGCTGGTCGAAGAGGTTCACGGGGAACGACCCCCGTACGGCTACATTCGCTACCGGGATAAGACCGTCCAGGTGCCATATACGGATGCTCTGCGCAAGGCCCTGTTGGACACCCTGTTCGAAGTGCAGATGGCCCTGCAAGCCGAGGGCATGGCCCGTTCGCACAACGACGCCTGGCGCTGTGCCCATTGTGGCATGGCTTACGTCTGTGGCACCGAACGACTCCGATAACCAACCCATCACGCATTCACGCATTCACGCATTCACCCATCACGCATTCACACATCACGCATCACGTTCTGGGAGGCCCGGACAATGGCACCTCTGCGCAACTTCTATCCCGTTATTCTGGCCGGCGGAAGCGGCACACGCTTATGGCCACGCAGTCGGCGGAACACCCCCAAACAGTTCCTGCGGTTCCACAGCCCGCGTACCCTTCTTCAGAAAACCTATGAACGGCTGCTTCCCCTCACCGCACCCGAGCGCATGTACGTGGTCACCAACCACCGCTTCGTGGATCGCGTGCGTGAGGAACTGCCCGCGGTTCCGCCCCAGAACGTCCTGGGGGAACCCGAAGGGCGCAACACCGCGCCCGCGATGGGCTGGGCCGCGGCCCTCATCGCCCGCGAGCACCCCGATGCAGTAACGGCCCTCTTTCCCGCGGACCACATCATCACGCGCGTGGACACCTTCCGTCGGGTGCTGCGCGCAGCCGTCGCCGTGGCCGACACGGGCCGCATCGTAACCCTGGGCATCACTCCCACCGAACCGGCCACCGGATATGGGTACATCGAACGGGGCGAGCAGTTGGGCGAGTACGAGGGGTTCATCGTCTACCGCCTGGTGCGCTTCACCGAAAAGCCCGACCGGGCCACGGCAGAACAATTCCTGCGCACGGGACGCTTCTCGTGGAACAGCGGCATGTTCATCTGGCGCGCGGATCGCCTCCTGAGCGAAATCGCCCAACACATACCCGACCTGCACGCGGGCTTGCAACGGATCCTGGCCGCGTGGGACACCCCTCGGCGGGATGAGGTGCTGCGAGAGGTGTGGCCCACCCTGCCCAACACCTCCGTAGACTATGGCATTATGGAGCATGTACACGATGGCGCGGTGATTCCTGCGGACATCGGGTGGAACGACGTGGGCAGTTGGCAGGCCGTGTACCAGGAATACCCCAAGGATGAACACGGCAACGCGGTGGAGGGGGAAGCGCTGCTTTTGGACACCGAGGGAAGCCTGGTTCTCAGTGATGGCCGTCTCCTGGCCCTGGTGGGCATGCGGGATGTGGTGGTGGTGGAGACGGAGGACGCGATCCTCATTTGCCCGCGCGAGCGCGCCCAAGACGTGCGCCAGGTCGTGGCCGAGTTGAAGGCGCGCGGAAAGGAAGAATATCTGTAAAGGGCGCGCACCGGCTTAGGTAAGCCAATTCACAGAGCACTTTTGCCTAAATCGCCACATATGAATATAATGGGTGTTCGGAAAAGAGGGAGAACATGCGGAGGGGTCGCATAGCCTGGCCGAGTGCGGGCGACTCGAAATCGCCTGGGGTCTTAGCGCCCCCGTGGGTTCAAATCCCACCCCCTCCGCCAGGACTTTTCCACGGGCACCTTGCAAACCGGACATTTGATAAACGGCTGCCGGTCATAAGTAAGGGAGGAGAGTGGGAATAC
>JALWHQ010000297.1 GCA_026983525.1 Anaerolineae bacterium
TATCCACCCCAGGCCACGTAAGCGGCACAAAGGCCACGCCCCCCAGATTGTACGCCTTCAGTTTGCCCCCCTCCTTGACGAACTTCCACAGCGTCTGGTAGCCCCCAGGCGGTCCGATGGGAATGACCAGACGACCCCCATCCTTCAACTGCTCCACCAGGGGCTGGGGCAAGTGGTCGGGCGCGGCCGTCACGATGATGGCGTCGAACGGGGCAGCCTCAGGCCAGCCGTAGTAGCCGTCCCCCTGCCGCGTGTGCACCTGATAGCCCAGGCGTTGCAGCCGCTCCTTCGCCTGTTGCGCCAGTTCGGGGATGATCTCGATGGAGTACACCTCCACGTAGCCCAGTTCGGCCAGCACCGCCGCCTGGTATCCCGACCCCGTCCCGATCTCCAGCACCTTGTCCCCAGGCTTCAGGTCGAGGAGTTCCGTCATCCAGGCCACAATGTAGGGCTGGGAGATCGTCTGGCCGTACCCGATGGGCAAGGGGTGATCTTCATAGGCCTGGTCGCGGTAACGCTCGGGCACGAACAGGTGGCGGGGCACGGTGCGCATGGCCCGCAGCACATCGGGGTTCTTCACCCCGCGCGCCACAATCGTCTCCTCCACCATGCGCAAGCGCGCCTCGAGATAGGGGTCGGGCGTGGGGGACGTAGGGCCCAGGGTCGCCGTGGGCACCGTCGGGGAAGCCACACGCGTCGGCGGCG
Source organism: Anaerolineae bacterium (assembly GCA_026983525.1). Lineage (GTDB taxonomy): Bacteria > Chloroflexota > Anaerolineae > JAADDB01 > JAADDB01 > S141-23. Next base: position 706 of record JALWHQ010000297.1, read on the forward strand.
CAGGTGTCACGCACGCCGCCAGCACGAAAGCGAGCATCAAAACAACGCCCAATTTCCGCATGATTCACCCACACCTTGCGAACACCACACATCACCCGTAGCCTCGGGCTGCCTGGCGGGACTGCCACCCCCGCATAGCCTTGAGCCCTCACGGGCTGGATCTGGCCGTAGCGGCAGATTATCTCTACCTCAGGCGGCCCACCTCCATTATACCCCAATCCCCTCCTGCCATGATATAATCTGGAATGCGGTGCCTTGGCGCCGCTTTGATACGGAAAGCGGCATGAAAATGTCGCATACCAAGAGATAAGCGAGCCGCCATGGACATAGAGCGACACATTATCTTTTGGCGGGACAGCGCTCAAGAAGATTGGGAGGTTGCTGTTCACCTGATTCGTTCAGGTCGGACTCGGCACGGGTTATTCTTTGCCCACTTGGCCCTGGAAAAACTGCTCAAGGCTTTAGTCTGCCAGCATACTCAGGACATAGCACCACGAATCCATAACCTTGTGCGCCTGGCGGAATTGGCCAACCTTTCCCTTAACGAAGAACAACTCGATCTCCTGGCGGAGATGAACGTGTTCAACATTGAGGGGCGATACCCAGAACTCTTGGAGCCCCCTCTTCTACAACAGGAGGCCGAACATTATCTGCAGCGTGCAGAAGAGGTATTTCAATGGTTGACGAATCAATTGTCCACGTAGTCAGACATTACCTGCAAGCCCTCAATGAACACGGCATCCCTGTTCGATATGGCATCGTGTTTGGCTCCTGGGCAAGAAAGAACGCGCACCCGTCAAGCGACATCGACGTGCTCGTCGTGTCCCCTGTATTTGACGACCAACGGAGGCGAGAGGACATCGCTCTTCTGTGGCGCGTGGCTGCCCGCATCGATAGCCGCATAGAACCCATCCCTATAGGCGAGCAGGAATTCGAAAAAGGCAAAGGCGGCATCATCGTAGAGATGGCTCGCAGGGAAGGAGTACGCGTTTCGCTCGTGCCCGAGGAAGAAGTGAATCTCACCCCCTCTTAACCTCCAAACTCCTCGGCTTCAATTCTCCCCCCTTCCCCTCTTGTGCTATACTTCCCTATCGCCATGAGCAAGCACATGACGTATTTCGACCAAAACAGACCGTCATTGGGCCGCAGGCGCTCGCCGCGACAGCGGGGCGCGCCCTGGGCAACCCTTTTCTTGTCCTTCCTCATGCTGGTATTTCTGGGTATTACCATTTACGCCAGCGCATTGCTTTACCAGAGCGCGCGCGAGGCTGCACGCACTTTGGATTCATTGACCATTTCCCTGGATTTGCCACGGCTGGATACCCTTCTGGGACGTGAACCTGCCACAGCCCCAACCCCCATTCCCCTCTCTGCTGTGCAGCCTGCACCCGTCCAAGTCCCTGTGGCCCAGGCCCCGTCTATCCCCAACCTGCCCAATCCCGAGCGCAACGAGCGCATCAACATCCTGCTCCTTGGCGTGGACAAGCGCAAGGACGAGGTAGGCCCCCCGCGCACCGACACCATCATCGTTGTCTCCATTGACCCCAAGACGGGGGACACCAGCATGCTCTCCATCCCCCGTGACCTGTGGGTGCCCATCCCAGGTTACGACATCAACGCCAAAATCAACCAGGCTTACGCCATTGGTGAGCAACGGGGGTACCCTGGCGGCGGCCCTGCCCTGATCAAGAAAACCGTCGCCGATCTCATTGGATACCCTGTCCACTACTATGTGTTGGTCGACTTTGATGGCTTCCGCAAGCTAATTGACCTGATTGGCGGCATCGAAGTCTGCGTGCCCAAGACCATCTACGACGATAAGTTTCCCACCGAGGATTACGGGTATGAGGTGCTGTACATCGAGGCGGGATGCCAACAGATGGACGGGGACTTGGCTCTGAAGTACGCGCGCACCCGCCACGTGGACAGCGACTACGGTCGCGCCTGGCGCCAGCAACAGGTCATCCTCGCCGCGCGCGACAAGGTCCTCCAGGCCAAGATGCTGCCCACCCTCCTCGTGCGCGCGCCCCAAATCCTGCGCAACTTAGCAGGCTCGGTGGAGACCGACATCCCCCTCGATCGGCTCGTCGCCCTGGCAAAACTGGCCCAGGAGGTGGACGCCAGCAAGATCCGCCAGGAGGTCATCGACAACCGCTACGGCGAGGAAACCTACTCCGCGGGTGGGGCCTGGATCCTCGTGCCCGACAGGGACAAACTGCGCCCGTTGTTCGACGAACTTTTCGCGCCCAAGGGCGAGCAGGATGTCAGCGCGCTGCGGGAGGCCCTGGAAAAGGCCACCGTGCCCGCGGCTACGCCCCAGGCCACCAGCACGGTGGACGCGTCGGTGTTGTCCGAACAGGCGACCATCGTCGTCCTCAACGGCTCGGGCAAGGCGGGGCTGGCCGCGCAGGTGAGCGAATGGCTGGAAAAGCAGGGCTTTCGGGTCGTCCAGTTCGGCGACGTGGACGGGAACATCTACCCGCACAGTGTGCTCGTCGTGCACACGGACCGCCCGCGCACGCGCGAGCGCCTCATGCAACTCTTCCGCATCCGACCCGAAAACGTGCGCCACAGCGCCAACCTGCTCACCAACGTGGACATGGAACTCTTCATCGGTGCGGATTTCACGCTGCCCGAGGAGTGAGAGACGGCATGTTGCAAACGCTTTCCGATATCGCCACGATCATCCAGCACGCCCACCTTTTCGACCCTAAGAAGTGGAACGGAGGGCGCATGAGCGTTCCTTCCCCTGAAGGATTATATGAGGCCGTTCAACGCCTGTTTGCGCTGCTCAACGAGCGCCAGGTGGACTATGTGCTCGTGGGGGGCATTGCCGTGCTCCACTACGTGCGGGGGCGTAACACACAGGACATCGACCTGATCATGGCACTTCCTGACGTGGCTCGCATCCCTGAAATTCACATTGAAGAGCGGGACGTGTTCTTCTTGCGCGGAACGTTCGAAAGCCTTCGTATCGACATCCTGCTCACGGAAAATCCCGTGTTCAAACGCGTGCGGGAGGAGTTTACGACACGCGTGCTCCTTGGTTCTGTAGAGATCCCTATAGCCACCGTGGAAGGCCTGCTTCTGCTCAAACTTTACGCCCTTCCATCTCTCTACCGTCAGGGAGACTTCCAACGCGTTGCCGTTTATGAAAGCGACATCGCCGCCTTGATGTACACCTACAATCCCGATATGGAGATGCTTTTGAACGTGCTCGAGCCCTACGTCGGCGAGGGAGATCTCCAGGCCCTTCGCGAGATCGTGCACGAGATAGCATCCCGTACTCGTCGGTTTAGAGACACCTGAGATACCCAAAATCTGCCATGAACAAACGTGCTCGACTCGAACGCACATTTGCAGGCGAACCCGTCGACCGTCCGCCCGTGGCCCTGTGGCGGCACTGGCCTGGCGACGACCAGCGGCCAGGGGATTTGGCCGCGGCGACGATTGCCTTCCAGCAGCAGTTCGACTGGGACTTCGTCAAGGTGACGCCCAGTAGCGACTACTGCCTGCGCGACTGGGGCGCGCAAACCGTGTGGGAGGGGAACAACGAGGGCACGCGACGCTACGTCCATCACCCTGTGCAACAGCCCGAGGATTGGGCCGCCCTTCCCGTGCTCGACCCGACGCGCGGTTCCCTGGGTCAGATTCGCGAGGCCCTGCGCCTCATTCGCCAGGGCCTCGGGCCTGACGTGCCCATCATCCACACCATCTTCAGTCCCATCTCCCAGGCCAAGAACCTGGCTGGCCCTGAGCGGCTCCCCCACCACCTGCGCCTGCACCCCGACGCCCTCCACGAGGGGCTGAAGCGCATTACGGAGACGACCATCCGCTATGTGGAGAGTTTGCGCGAGGTGGGGGTGGACGGTATCTTCTACGCGGTGCAGTGGGCCGACGCCCAGCACATGAGCGCGGACGAGTATCGCGCCTTTGGCCGCCCGTACGACTTGCAGATCCTGGAAGCGGCCCAGGGCCTCTGGTTCAACCTGCTCCACGTCCACGGCGAGGGGATTTACTTCGACCTGTTCGTGGACTACCCTGTGCAGGCCCTCAACTGGCACGCGCGCGAAACCTGGCCCTCCCTTGCCGAGGGGAAGGAACGCTTCCCTGGCGCGGTCGTTGGCGGCATCCGTCGCACCGAAACCCTGTTGCGGGGCACGCCCGACGACGTGCGTGGCGAAGCGAGGGACGCCATCGAGCAGACCGAGGGGCGACGCTTCATCCTGGGCACGGGCTGCGTCACCATGATCACCTCCCCTCTCTCCAACCTGCGCGCGGCCCGCGCCGCGGTAGAACAATAGCAAATTGCACAGTGAAAAGTGAAAAAGGTGCGTAAGTCAAGATCTCCGATTTTCACTTTTCACTCTTCACTTTGCACTTACTGGACTACCTATGTACGACGTCAAATTCTGCCCACAATGCGGCACGCGCATGGAAGAACGGGAGGCCTTCGGGCGTTTGAGGCCCGTGTGCCCGAACTGCGGCCTCATCTTCTTCCGCGACCTCAAGGTGGCCGTGGGCGCGCTCATCACCAACGGCAGCAACCACGTCCTCCTCGTGCGGCGGGCCGTGCGCCCCGAAAAGGGCAAGTGGGCCCTCCCCGCGGGATACATGGAGTACGAGGAGGAACCCATACAGGCGCTGAAGCGCGAGGTGGCAGAGGAGACGGGGCTCGACGTCGACCCACTGCGCGTGCTGGACGTCTTCCCCCTGCACAACCCGTACGCGCGGGGAGTGGTCATCGTCTACGAGGCGCGCGTGCGCGGCCCCGTGCCCGACGTCGTGAACCCCGAGGACGACGTGGACGAAGCCCGCTGGTTCGCGCGGGAGGAAATTCCGTGGGAGGAGTTGGCGTTCGAAAGCACGCGAACAATCCTGCGGCGCTGGAGTGAGAACTTGGTCTCGTAATGCATAAATTCGTAATGCGTAATTCGTAATGCGTAATCCATTACGCGCTCCACGCATTACGCATTACGCATCACGCATCACAAGTCCAGGCCACTTTATGGACAACGAAACCCGCCAACCGAGTACAACCGCTTTCGTTCACACCCGCGGCCAGGCCTTCCGCATCGGCGTGGCCCTGTTGTTGCTCGCGCTCGGTCTCTACCTCTGGACGCTGGACAACGGCATCGCAGCCTACGAGTTGGAGGGGGGCGATCTCATCACCCATCAGTACGCCCAGGTACAGGCCAGGTTCAGCAACGCGCCTGGGTATCCCCTGTACACCATGGGCGGCTGGTTGTGGTACCACGCGCTCAAGCCCATCCTCCGCCCCATCGCCAACCCCATCCAAATCCTTTCATCCTACTCCACCCTGTGGGCCATCGTCGCTCTGGCCCTCATGTACACCCTGCTCCTCATGGTGACCCGCCGTAACGTCATCATCAGCGCGCTCATCACCCTGGCCTACGCGGTCACCTACTTCTTCTGGTACTATGCGGTCACCACCGAACAGTACACCTCGGCCGTGGCCCACACCCTGGCCATCGTCATCGTCGCCTTCCGCTGGCAAGAAGCCTTCGAGGCAGGGGAGGAGCGCCGCGCCAATCGCCTGTTTTTCCTCCTGGCCTTCCTGCTCGGCCTGGGGCTGGCCCACATGGTCACCGTGCTCCTCATCGGCCCGCCCATCGCCTGGTTCGTCTGGCGGACGGACAGGCACATCTGGAAACGCTGGCGGCTGCTGGGCAAGGCCGCGCTGCTGGCCGCGCTCCCCCTGCTGGCCTACATCTACGTGTACGTGCGCGGGGCCCAGCATCCCGAATGGCGGGGCGAGGGCTCGTGGCCCAACACCCTGTCCTGGTTCCTCTACTTCCTGAGCACGCCCCAGGGCCGCGCGGAAATGACCTGGACGCTGGGGCCGTTCACCGACCTCTTCCCCTCCCTCATCTGGCAGGAACTCACTTGGCCCGTGCTCATCCTGGGACTGGCGGGGGTCTCCCTGCTGGGCCGACGTCGGGCCATCGTCTTCTACGCCACCTTCGTCCTTTACTTCATCTTCTGTTACATCGACCGCTACGGCAATTGGTATCAGGTGATCATGCCCGCCTATCCCCTCGTGTTCGTGGGGGTGGCCGTCCTTGCCCAACGGGTGTGGGATTGGCTCGAATCGTACCCGCGCGCCATCGCCCAGGCGGGCCGCGGCGTGCTCGCGCTCCTCATCTTCGTCCTTTTCCTCAACCGCCTGGTGGTGAACTATCCCCGCGCCGACCAGAGCAATCGCCCCATCGACACGGGGCTCGACCCTGGCTGGCGGCTGCTCGCGGACGACCCCGCGCCCAACGCGGCCATCTTCGGCGTGGTGGAGGAGAAACTCGCCCTGGACTATATCACCATCATCTGGGGCTACCGTTCCGATGTGAAGGCGGTGACCATCGATGAGGCACGCGCGCTGCTCGCCTCTGAGGAACACCCCCTGTACGTGAGCGTGCAGGCCGCGCCCTTCTTCTTCCAGCAGGTGAAGGAAGTCGTCGGCGTAAAGTCGGGCGGGCTCTACCTCCTCCGCATCGGCAGGCCCCAGCCCGTCTTCGAACCGCCTGCGGACATGATTCCCCTGGACATTTACTTCGGCAACCAGGTGCGCCTGGTGGGATACCGACTGACCCGTCCTCCCAAGGCCATTCCCCTCCACCTCCCGTGGCGCCTGACCCTGTACTGGCAGGCCCTGGTTCCCCAACAGGTGGACTGGTCGGTCTCGGTGCGGCCTACCCTGAAGGGCCAGTTCATTTATCTGGACGGCAGCCTGGTGCAGAGCGATCACGCGCACCCCGCGCACGGCTACCGTCCCACCAGCACCTGGGTGCCCCGCGAAATCGTACGTGACGACTACCCCATCCCCGCCGACCCCCGCCTCGATTTCGACGGCATCACGGTCATCCTGTATCGGGCGATTGGGGAGGGGAAGTTTGAGAACTTGGGAGTAGCCAACTTTCCAGTTGTTCTGAGATAACCCTAATACCCGATACCCAATACCTGATATCCAAGCATGATGGGTATCGGGTATTGGGTATTGGGTACTCCAAAAGCCATTGTCATGGAGAGAGCCATGTCCTACCCCTTCGAACCCTTCAAAATCAAAACCGTCGAACCGATCCCCGTGACGACGCGGGAGGAGCGGGAGCGTTACTTGCAGGAGGCGGGCTTCAACGTGTTCAATCTCCCCTCGCGCGCGGTGACCATCGACTTGCTCACGGACAGCGGGACGGGCGCGATGAGCGACGCGCAGTGGGCCGCGCTCATGCGGGGCGATGAAGCCTACGCGGGCGCGCGCAGTTACGAGCGCCTGGCCCAGGTCCAGCGCGACCTCTTCGGCTTCCCCTACTTCACCCCGACCCACCAGGGCCGCGCCGCGGAGCGCGTGCTCTTCGAGATTCTCCTCGAACCTGGGGATGTGGTAGCTACCAACCAGCCCTTCGACACCACCCACGCAAACATCGTGGCGCGGGGAGCGGAGGTGCTGGAACTCGTCATCGAGGAGGCGTACGATCCGACCTCCCACCACCCCTTCAAGGGCAATGTCGACCTGGCCCGCCTGGAGGAGGCGCTGCAGGGCATCCCGAAGCCCAAACTCGTGCTGATCACGATCACCAACAACACGGGGGGCGGCCAGCCCGTTTCCCTGGAGAACCTGCGCGCGGTGCGCGCGCTGTGCGATAAGTACGGCGTGCCCCTGTTCCTGGACGCGGCCCGCCACGCGGAGAACGCGTACTTCATCAAGGAGCGAGAAGCGCCCCACATGAGCATTCGCGACATCGTGCGCGAGACCTTTGCCCTGGCCGACGGCATGTTGATGAGCGCCAAGAAGGACGGCCTGGTGAACATCGGCGGCCTGCTCTGCGTGCGGGACAAGGCCCTGTACGACCGCATCGCCCAGAACATGGTGCGCACCGAGGGCTTCCCCACGTACGGGGGGCTGGCAGGTCGGGACATGGAGGCGCTGGCCCAGGGGTTGTTGGAGGCGGTAGACGAGGCGTACTTGCGCTATCGGGTGGGGCAGGTGCGCTACCTGGCCCAGCGGCTGCTGGACGCGGGCGTGCCGATCATCGAGCCGCCTGGGGGACACGCTGTGTACCTGGACGTGTTGCGCTTCCTGCCCGATTGGCCGCGCGAACACCTGCCTGGGCAGGCCATCGCCGTCGGGCTGTACAGGGAGGGGGGCATTCGCGCGGTGGAGTTGGGCACCGTGGCCTTTGCCAAGAAGGATCCCGAAACGGGGGCGTGGATATACCCGCGGATGGAACTGGTACGGCTGGCCATCCCCCGTCGCGTGTACACCCAGGCCCACCTCGACTACGTGGCCGACGTGATCATCGACCTGTACCGCCATCCCGAACGCCTGCGCCCGTTGCGCATCGTGGAGGAGCCGCCCTTCCTGCGCCACTTCTTGGCCCGCTTCGCGGAGATGTGAGGCCTCCGCGAGGTCTCTCTATGGGGCCCACGCGGGGATGGTGATTGTCCGCGCGCCGCGCGCGTCTTCGTACTCGACGTACCACACAGGACGCCAAGCCAGCGCGATGAGGGATACATTTACGTCGGTGCGACGAGGTTTCAGTTCAATCTCTTCCACTTCGTCAAGGGCGTTCTCCCAACGCCGCCGGATTTCGTCCACGGCTTCTTCCAGTTCTGCTTCCAATTCCTGAATATCCTGTTGCACCTCGGCGATGTCCTGCTTGGTGTCCTCGATTTCCATTTTGGCTTTGGCGACCAGGCGCTGCTTGGTGGCAATGGTGGTCACGCGGCGGCGACGACCAAAGAAGAAACTGAGCACCGTTTCCCCCGTGGTGAGGAGGGCCTCCCGCTTGCGGGCTTCGTATTCGGCGATGTCCTCGGCCAACTCGCGCTCCAATTTGCGCAACTTGGCTTCCAGTCTGTCCAGACGCTTCTCGTACTTGGATTGCAGGGCGTCTATTTCCTCATCACGGCGCTCGCGCGCGGCCTGCCGCAGGCGCAAGATGAAGGATTTCTCCCGTTCCCCGGGCTGTTTGACGATCCCCAATGCTTTGTGGACTTTGATTTTCACGCGCGCGGTGCGGTACAGCCAGTCCTTGAAGTCGCGGCCCACACGCTTCAGTTCCGTGGCGCTGTTGATGGTGTCCGGGACGGGAACAAAGTAGGGGCCCTCGTCGCCCATGTGGGTCGGCTCGCTGTCCAGGTCGTCCACGTCTACGGAAAGGCGTTCGGCATTTTCCCAGTCCACATCCCCGACACGCTCGGGCGGCTCGGCCAGGAATACACGCGAGGTTTGGTAGTCCACGTCCCACTTGCGGTTGAGGAAGCCCACGTCGGCAGCCGCGAGGATGGCCGGTTCGTAAACAAGGAAGGCCCGACGGACTTCCACGGCACGACCGAGGTCTTTCTGCGCGCGGGCGACCGCGTCGGCACGGTTCAGCACAACAGGGAGGTATACCTGATGAACATTGGGACTTAGTGCAGGGGGATGGGTCAGCAAGCCGGGTGGAGGGCCAGAGGTGGGTAGGGGTTCAGATGGGCGCCGTGCCTGCGGGCGGGGGGACTCGGGCGTGGTGCTTGTCGGCGCTGCCGCGAGGCGCCTTTTATCCTGCATGAGTTGTCGTATTTGGGGCCGAGTTAGAGGGCCGCGCAGGTAACTCATGGCCCACCGGGTGTGAAAGACGATGGGCCGGTCCTCGTGGACGTTGTGCATGAGGAAGACGCGGCTGTCGAGGCGGGTGATGAGGGTGTCGTAGTCGACGGCGTCGGCCGTGCCGCCGGCTTCGGCGATGGCACCCTTGAGGCCCTGGAGGACGCGATCTTTGTCCCGTTCGGCCTGGAGTTTGCCGATGAACCAGGTGCCGGCGTTGGTGAGGCCCTTGTAGTCGATGTCCACGGGGTTCTGGGTGACAAGGACGACGCCAAGGCCAAAGGCGCGGGCCTGTTTGAGCAGGGTGAGGAGGGGGCGCTTGGAGGGGGGCTCGGCAACGGGGGGGAAGTAGCCGAAGATTTCGTCGAAGTAGAGGAGGGCGCGCAGGCTGGTGGTGCCGCTCTGTCGGCGCACCCAGGTGACGATGTTTTCGAGGAGAAGGGTGACGAAGAACATGCGCTCGGCGTCGGAGAGGTGGGCGATGTAGAAGATGCTGTGGCGGGGCTTGCCTTCGTCGGTGTAGAGCATGGCGTCGATGTCGAGGGGGTCGCCTTCCAGCCAGGCGCGAAAGTTGGGAGAAGCGACGAGGTTGTTGAATTGCATGGCCAGTTGGAAGCGGTCGTCGGGCGGGAAGAAGGTGTCCACGTCGAAGACGCCCAATTGGCGGACGGGTGGGTTTTGGATGGCGAGGATGAGTTTGGTGAGGTCGAGGTCTTCGTTGCGGCGCCAGTAGTGTTCGAAGATGTTGGCGAGGAGGATGGCTTCGCGACTGCGCACGGGGTCGCCTTCGATGCCGACGAGGCTGAGGAGGGCGGCGACGGTGCCGGCGATGCGCTCGCGGATGGCTTCGGCGTGTTCGTCGAAGTCGAGGTCGGGCGCGGCCAGGCTGCCGAGGATGTTGATGGGCACGCCGGCGTCGGAGCCAGGGGTGTAGATGGTGTAGTCGACGGCTTGCTGAAGGACGCGAATGCGCTCACCGTCGATGCCCCAGTCGGCCAGGCCCTTGCGCCAGAGGTTGGCGATGTATTCGGCGTACTCGTCGTCGCTCATGCCCTTGCGCCGCGCGTCGTCGGGGTTGATCCAGGGGCGAAAGTCTTCGGGACGCAGGTCGGGAAACTGAAGTAGGAGGTTGGTGACATCCCCTTTGGGGTCCACCATGATGGCCGGGACGTGATCCAGGGCGGCCTCTTCCAGGAGGTCGATGCAGAGACCTGTCTTGCCGCTGCCGGTCATACCGACGACGACGGCGTGGGTGGTGAGGTCGCGGGCGTCGTAGGTCAGGGGTGGGCCCGTCACTTCGTTGCGGTCAAGGTCGTACTCACCACCCAGGTAGAAACTGCCCAAGCGTTCGGGGGGACGCTGCATGGGGATTCCTCCTCTACATATGCACAAGGGCGACCCGCGGGTCGCCCTTGCCGTATTCACTGGCGCCCCCGGCAGGACTCGAACCTGCAACCTACGGATTCGAAATCCCTTTGTCAAGGAGCACCCAACGTTCCGGCCTTATATGCGCCATTCTACACGATTCTCTTGATCAACAGCAAAAGCCGCTCCCAAGCCGATATGGTCACGACAACCCCCTTAGTGGCCTAAGGAGCCCCGCCAGAGGGGAATCCCTGTAGTACAGCATCCCCTGTTCCTCGTCCGTCCAGCGCGTGTTATCACAACGAGGGATGCTTGGTTCGCGAAAGAGCAGCGGATTGGGAGGATTATACGCGTGATAATTCATGAAGGCATAACTCGGCCACGATGGACACTAGTCCCCAGCGTCAAGGTGTGAAATTTGCTTGTGTAGCAAGGCCACCTATAATACACGCTCACAGAGGATGAAATATAGTGGGCCAGCGCCAAGTACGCCGGCCTCAGTGGGACAAAATAGCGATTTAATTGCACCCTCAAGTGTGCCTTGCTGTGTCCCTGATGCAAACCGCCTAAACGGGTATGGTGTGCACCCGCGCTGTTTTGCCAATGTGTTGAACGTTATCTCTGGTATTTGACACAAAGAGATTAGGCCATATGGTCACTTTTTATGTTTCGCGGCAATATTGCATACACTTTTCTTCGGCGTAACAGAGAAATTAGCTACATTGCGATGAATTTATGCACTAAACGCTCACTGCAACCGTAACCCCATACGAATGGGGTACAGCGGGCAGCAGAAAGCTGTGACTGCCCACTTTATTAGATGCTTAGCTGCAAAGACATCTACCATGACGCTTTTCAAATCGCTCACGCATCGACCATTTGCTTTCCTCTGGATTGGTCAAACGCTTTCTCGCTTGGGCGATAGCGTGTATCGAATCGCGCTAGCTTGGTGGATCCTAGAGGCTACAGGTTCTGCGACGGCGATGGGCACAGTACTCATTTTTAGCTCCGTGCCTATGTTGGCGTTTGTGTTAATTGGTGGTGTTGCAGCAGATCGTTTTAGTCGTTCCAGAGTAATGTTTATCTCCGATCTCCTACGCGGCGTGATCGTGACCGTCATTTCCTTTTTAGCTTTTAGCGATCACCTTGCTCTCTGGCATGTCTACGCTGCCAGCATGATCTTCGGTCTTGTGGGTGCTTTCTTTCAACCAGCTTATACCGCTCTCGTACCCGAGATTACACCGCGCGAGTCTTTGCCTAGTGCGAATTCGTTAACAAGTCTCAGTGGTCAAGTCGTTGGTATCATTGGCCCAGCCTTAGGCGCAGGAATTGTCACGCTGGGAGGCACACCAACAGCCTTCGCTCTTGACGGGCTCTCCTTCTTTGTCTCTGCGGCGTGCCTGGTGCCTCTCCTCAAATTTTCTGTGTTGCACAAGGGCAAGATCTCATCGTCGGGTGTGATCTCTGACCTACGCGAAGGGATCCGTGCTGTACTCGCGTCACCATGGTTGTGGATAACTATTACCATTGCGTCACTGATCAATATCACGCAAGGCGGCGCCCTGAGCGTTGCCTTACCTTTCCTCGTTAAAGAGGACCTACACGCCGATGTCGGTGCGTTAGGACTTGTGTATTCAATGATTTCCGCTGGGTCGGTCATCGGGGCGGTATGGCTCGGTCGTCTCTCGCAGATTCGGCGGCGTGGTCTAATAGCCTACAGCGCCCTCATTCTGATGGGCCTTATGATCCTCAGTATGGGCCTACCGATTTCGCTGATTGGGGTCATGTTGGCCGCTCTCATACTCGGTTTAACAGTTACGATGTTTAGTTTGACTTGGACGAATACTTTACAGGAACTGGTGCAGCGTGACTTACTGGGACGTGTATCGAGTATCGATTATCTTGGCTCGTTTGTGTTCCTGCCCGTCGGCTATGGGATAGCTGGTTGGGCGACCGATATGCTTGGCGCGCCGTTAGTATTCCTAATCGGTGGAATGGTCACTGTATTGCTCGCTTTATTGGGACTTGCTCATCCGGCCATTCGCGAATTAGATTGATAGATCCAAAGTATCTGCTGGCCTTAAGAGTGCTGTGGCCGTGAAGCGGGCCGCGCTATCCTCGCTACATCGCCGCGTCAAGATTCTCCCGCTCAGGATAGGTCTCCAAATACGCGGCAAGGCCTTGTGCAATCCCGATGTCAAGGACACCTACCGTTTCACCCTGCTTTTACCTCCTTCGCAACTCTCCTATCCAGCGCACCCAGCCGAATCTATCCTTCACTGCCTCATACAGCCGTTTGTCTCCCGTCCAGAACTCGATACCCAACGCTTGCGCCAGCAGCAGGTAGTGGGCGTCGTAGGTCACTGTCATGCCCAGATCTCGCGCCAGCCGCCACGCCTCGCGGTGGTAGGGCCACATATCCACCACTTGCACGGGCAGGTTTAAAAGCAGATCCAGGGCCGCCTCCTCGTCCTGTGGGGCGAGGGTACCCCGCCGCCCGTGCTTGCGCACCACGGACGCCACCTCGTAGCCCCATAGGGTGGGCACAAAGCGCTCGACGCCATTGCGCTCCCACTCGATCCACAGCGCCCGCGCCAGGTCCGAATCCTGCTCGGGCAGCGCCAGTTTCACAGTCAAGCTGGCGTCAACGCACACCGGTAAGGGCATCCGTGCGCTCCTCCCGCATCTCGCGTATCATGTCCGCGCTGTCCACGGACGTGACGCCCTCGGCCTCCCACCGACGACGGATGCGCTCGCGCAGCGCGTCCAGTTCTTCCAGGGTGACCGCGCGAGGGGCAGGTATCTCCCCCCGCTGCAACCGCCGCAGTAGTTCCAGGTCCTCGATGCTCACGATGGCCGCCTTGGGCCTGCCGTGAGAGACCAGCACGATCCACTCCCGCCCGTACGCGGCCCGGTTCACCAGGTCCCCCAGGGACCGCTTCAACTCCGTCATCGTTACCTTGATCTCGGCCATCCCCCGCTCCTTTCATCGCTTTCACCCTTTTCGCTCGTCTTGTGCATTCGCCTCTATTCTACCATACCCTGTCCAATCCTTGGGGAACATACCCCCGCGCGCCCTTTTGGGGTGCAGTACCTGATCCCGATCCGGGCTGCAGCCTCTTTGGGGCCGCCCGGGTCCATCGTGCCCAGCATCACGGGCAGGAAACCACCAAGGGACAGAACGCTTGCGGTTTCGACGAGGACGGGCGGAAATAGAGGGAGAAAGCGCGGTGCGTAAGGAAGACAGGAGAACCGGTCAACACCAGATCTGCGCAGGCATCAGGTAGGAGGGTATCGCACGCCCCAGAGGATGATGCCTTAAGATGGGTCTGGCATGACGTCTCTCCACAGATGGGAGAACGCCTGTGTGGAGGATATCCTCCACACAGGCCTCTCTCAGCGCCCCCGGCAGGACTCGAACCTGCAACCTACGGATTCGAAGTCCGGCGCTCTATCCGGTTGAGCTACGGGGGCACGTTCCAAATCTATTATACGTTTCTCGATGAGGGACAGCAAGTATACAAGGGTGTGCGTCACGCGAGGTTTGCTTTTTCTGGGCCAAAGGGTACACTTGGGTGGCGGTGAGATGATGGAGGGGAGTGAACGAGTCGGGGGACTTCGCTCATTTGCACTTTTGAGGTGGGAGGATTTGGGCATTGAGTGAGGTGTGTACAGGCATTGTGGCTCGAGTGCGCGGGCCTGTGGCGGACGTGTTGTTGGACGACGGGCGGGTGGTGCCCGCCATCCCGCGCGGGACACTGAAGCGCGAGAAACGAGGCACGCTCCTTGCGGTCGGCGATCGGGTGCGTCTTGTCCGCAAGGGCGAAACGGACTGGCTCATTGAGGAGATCGCGCCGCGCGAGCGGGCCCTTGTCCGCCGCTGGCCCGATACCCTGGGCCGTCAAGACGTTATCGTCGCCAACCCGGATCAAGCCCTGTTCATGTTCGCGGTGCGGGATCCCCACCCTCGCCTGCAGATGCTCGATCGGCTCCTTGTCATCGCCGAGGATAACGAGATCCCGGCAGGAGTGATCGTGAACAAGATCGACCTGGACGAAAAAGGGATGGCTCGGGAAATTTTTGGGGATTACGAACGGGCAGGGTATCCGGTGTACTATATTTCTGTCACGCAGGGCATTGGGCTGGACGAACTCCGCCCCCACTTGAAGGATGTGATCACGGTGTTTGCCGGTCCCTCGGGGGTGGGGAAGTCGAGTTTAATCAACGTGCTTGAACCCACGGTACAACTCCCTGTGGCGGAGATCAGCCGCAAGTGGCGGCAGGGGCGCCACACCACCGTGATGGCGCAACTCATCCCCTTGCGAGGGGGTGGGTACATTGTGGATACGCCGGGCTTGCGGGAAGTGGGCTTGTGGGGCGTAGATGTGGACAACCTGGATTACTATTTCCCTGAGTTCCGCCCCTACCTGGGGAAATGTCGGTTCAATGATTGTCGCCATCTGGACGAGCCCGGCTGTGCGGTTATCGAGGCGGTTGAGCGAGAGGAAATCAGTCTGCGCCGTTACGAGAGTTACGTGAATATTCTCCTTAGCGAGGGAGGGTAGATGAACTTAT
>JALWHQ010000298.1 GCA_026983525.1 Anaerolineae bacterium
CGCCTACCGTCCCCCTGGGGGAGGTGGACGTTCGGGCCTCGAGCCGATTCCACCGTGCGTGGTTGCCGCGCGAGACGGTGCCCCTCATCGCCCCGCGCGTGGGGCCATTACGCCTGCGCGCCTGGTACCTTTCCGACGAACCGGTGCGTCCGGGGGACCCCATTCGCCTGGAATTGGTGTGGGAGATTGTGGACGCACCGCCCGAGGATTTGAGCGTGCAGGTACGCTTCTGGGGTCGGGGCGGACGAGGACTGCTTACACAGCCTCAGCCTTTGCGCCTTTCCAAAGAGGACGTGGGGCGCATTGTGCGCACAGTGCATGACCTGCGCGCGCCGCGTGGGTTGGGAAACCATACATATCTGGTTGAAGTACGTATGCTGGCTGGGGGCAAGCAACTGGTTTGGCTGCCAACGTGGCGATGGGTGGCGGGACATGTGCATGTACTCGATCGTCCTCATATTTGGACTCGTCCGCAAAACATCTTGCCGGTATCGGCCACATGGGAGGGGGTAGCAGAGTTAGTGGGTTATGACTTGGAAGGACAAGTGCGCCCGGGAGGGAGGGTCACCCTCACTCTTTGGTGGCAAGCATTGGGCGAGGTGGAAAAATCGTACAAGGTATTCGTTCATTTGATCGATACCTCGGGACGCATTGTCGCTCAGCACGACAGTATGCCAGCCTTGGGCAACTTGCCAACGGATGTCTGGATTTCGGGCGAGTATGTTGAGGATATCCATCCCCTCGCGTTGCCCCCAGATTTGCCTGAAGGCCGATATACCTTACGGATTGGCTTATACGATCCTGAAACGGGTGAGCGTGTGAAAGTGACGTCGACTTTGCCTGTAGAGGATAGAGCCCTCTTTTTGACCCAAATTCCCTAAGCGCTCGACTGTACCTTGAGGTTTTGTCAGGGTGTGTAACATCGGCGTGTTGCGAAATCTCCTTTTGGACAGTAAAATGCTCTCCAAGAGTATTCCGCATGGAGATCCCCCCAAGCATCATCTGTTGGTATAAATTCACTATACGTTTGATAAGCGGTTGCCAATCGAGGGTGAGATGAAGAATGAGAAGGGGGGAGGTGTTGATGGGAAGGAAGATGTCTACAGGGAAATCGGGACGCGCGCAGACCACAACGGGCGAACCGTGTTCGCTTTGTGATCAACCCCCTTCCATTCACTGTCTGCAAGCGCGCAGAAATGAGACAGACCTTACAGCGCTTGTCCTTGACATCCACGATGGACTAGTGCAAAACTTATTTGCTGCTTATACCCAAGTACATACCCTCCAGCATATCCTGCAAAAGGGCATAGATGCCCAGGAGGTACGAGCAGGTCTTGAACGCGTTGCGGGGCTCTTGGAATCTTCTTTGCGGGAAATCCGCACATTTGTGCACGCCTTTGGCCCAGAGGCAGTGGATGATCACGATGTATGCCGTATGGTGGAAGGCTTAGTCGAACAACGCCGTCAACTTACGGGTATGCACATTCAACTACAGTTCGATGGCGATTTTCCTCTTCCTCCTCTTCCCATTCGGGTTGCCCTTTACCGGATCTTGCAAGAAGCTCTTTCCAATGCATATCGTCATGCACACGCTACACGTGTTAACGTTCGCCTCTATCGGAAAGGCTCAGTATTGGGATTATATATTACCGATGATGGCCAAGGATTTGATATAGAGAAGGTATTTTCCGACTCTGGTACAACGAAGCACTTAGGTTTGCGAGGGATTCGAGAACGCGTTCAGACCCTGGGAGGAACCTTTAGGTTGAGCAGCAAACCCGGCCAGGGCACCACTCTCCAGGTAGAGTTTCACGTGTACAATGGATCGTGATGGAAATATCTTCGATGTCAGAAGAGGCAAAAACCATTCGAGTGGTGCTTGCCGATGACCATGAACTGGTCCTTGAAGGCCTGCGCGCGCTTCTTCGCCACGAACCTGATCTGAAGGTTGTTGCCGCTGTAACCGACGGCGAAACGCTTCTTACGTCTGTCCGCCGACTCAAGCCAGACATGGTTGTCCTTGACTTGCGCATACCCAAAATTGATGGACTGACGTGCTTGCGGATCATTAAGGAAGAGTCTCCCCACACACGTGTGCTTATCCTCACCGCGTTTGATGACAGAGAGTCGGTTCGGGAGGCTTTTGAACTGGGCGCGGACGGCTTTGCCCTAAAAACGGAGCCCCCCGCGCTGACGGTGGCGGCCATTCGAGAAGTGTTCCACGGACGCATGGTCTTTCCGCGACTTGCGGCACGCCATATCTTGCAACGGCAGCGTGCGCAGCAACGGATGGCACTTACACCGCGCGAAATGGAAGTGCTCGCGCTTGTTGCTGAGGGACTCACCAATGCTCAAATTGCTCAACGTCTTGTGGTTAGTCAGGAGACGGTTAAATTTCACCTGCGCAACATCTACCAGAAGTTGGGTGTTTCCACTCGCACAGAAGCCGCGGCCTACTACTATCGCTACTTAGCAGACCAATCGTGAGATGAGCAGGTTGGGCTTTGATAGTGGGGCGAGAATATATTGGGGCCCCGGATGGAATTGTCCGGTATAGGCTGAGAAGTAGACGCACAGGAGAACGTTATCCCATGGGCACGACTTTGGGCGCGTGCTGCTTCTTGTCGCCAATAAAGAAGCGCTTGGCGTTGCGCAGGGTATCGGGCAGGTTGAGCCACAGGTCCTTGTGGGTCAACTTTTGGAGCAGGCGCTTGGGACGATAGAGGTAGAAGCGGCGATAGGCTTCGCGCCACTTACGCACCACCAGGTCGGGATCGTAGCCCGGCATGGTGAAACGGGCCTTCTGCTCGTGGATGGCGTACTCGTGCCAGTCGTGCGCGAAGATGTTCCCCTCCTTGCGGATGATGTCGTACATCTCGGTGCCGGGGAAGGGCGCGGCCAGCATGAAGTTCGCCAGGTCGGGGTCCAGTTCCAGCGCCAGTTGGATGGTCTTCTCCATCGTCTCCTCGGTCTCATAGGGCATTCCGAAGATGAAGAAGCCCATCGTTTGCAACCCCGCGGCCTTGGCGTTGCGGAACGTCTCCCGCACCATATCCACGGTCTGGCCCTTGCGGATGACGTTACGCAGCACCCAGTCGTCCCCGCTTTCCACGCCGAACCCCACCCGCTTGCAGCCCGCGGCCTTCATCAACTGGAACAACTCCAGGTCGGTGTGGTTGACCTTCATGCCGTGCACGGTGATCCAGGGCACGGTGTTCAGGTCCTCTTCAATGAGCCGCCGACAAAGGTGCTTGGCTCGGTCCAGTTTCAGGTTCCAGATGTCGTCGGTGATGCCGATTTCGGTGGCGCTCAGGTCGCGCACGAGCCAGCGCCACTCGGCGATGACGTTCTCCACCGAGCGCGCGCGCCAGGTGTTGCCCGTGACGGGCTTGGAGCAGAAGGTGCACTTGTAGGGGCAGCCGCGGCTGGTGAGGATGGTGTACGCGCGCGCGTGGGGGTCCAGCCCGTCGGTTAGCGGCTGCAGGTTGGTGTAGCGCTCGATCTTGAACAGGTCGTGGGCGGGGAAGGGCAGCGCGTCCAGGTCCTCGATCATGGGCGACTCGTGGGAGGGCACAATCTCGTCGCCGTGGCGGAAGAAGAGGCCGGGGATGCCACCGTAGTCGCGGCCTGCGTCCAGCGCGTCCACCAGTTCCACCAGGCCGTGCTCCGCCTCCCCACGGAAAACGAAGTCCACCCACGGCTTCTCCTGCATCGTCTCCATGGGCATGATCGTTAGGTGGGGGCCGCCGAGGATAGTGTACACCCCGTAGCGCTTCTTGACCTCGAAAGCCATCTCCCACGCCTCTTCGATGAGGGGCGTGGTGGCCGTGATGCCCACCATGCCGAAGGGGCGACCCTCCTCCACGGCCTGGTCGAGGTAATAGGTGATAGGCACATCCTCCACCGCGGCGTCGTAGATCATGGGCTCGTGGCCTGCCTCGCGCAACACCGCGGCCAGATACCCCAGGCCCAACGGGATATGTTTTCGCGAACTCCAGACCTTGCTCTCAGGACTGGCTAATAGGACGCGCACGCTTCCTCACCTCATAGGGGTAGAAATACGATTGTGTTGAATTTAGGCCCTCACCCCTCACCCCTCGAACATCATCGAGAACAACGAAATCGGCCCGTTTGCCCCTCTCCCCTCCCCCAAATTTGGGGGAGGGGCCAGGGGG
>JALWHQ010000299.1 GCA_026983525.1 Anaerolineae bacterium
TGAGCCGCTTGGACCCAAACTCGGTCACGGGCTTGATGCCAATAGCCGCCTTATCACTCAGGTGGGTGCCCAGCGTATCGTTCATGAATTCGATGAGTCGCTTGGCCTCGGAGCTTTCTGCGGGCCATTCGATGCCCGCGTACACGTCCTCCGTGTTCTCGCGAAAGATGACCATGTCCATGTACTCGGGGTGACGCACCGGGCTGGGCGTGCCGGGCACCCAGCGCACAGGGCGCACGCACGCGTACAGGTCGAGGACCTGGCGCAGGGTGACGTTCAGGCTGCGGAAGCCGCCGCCCACGGGCGTGGTGAGCGGCCCCTTGATGCCCACGATGAAGTCGCGCAGGGCCTCGAACGTCTCCTCGGGCATGTACTCGCCGTAGAGGTCATACGCCTTCTCGCCCGCGTAGATTTCCACCCAGACGATGCGTCGCTTGCCGCCGTAGGCCTTCTCCACGGCGGCGTCCAGCACCCGCTTCATCGCCGGCGTGATGTCCACGCCAATGCCATCCCCCTCGATAAAGCAGATGTAGGGGTTGTCAGGGACGATGAGTTTTCCATCTTGGACGCGAATCTTCTCCCCGCCTTCGGGAACCACGATCTTCGAGTACGTCACGGTGACCTCCTTGGCTTTTCAATACCTGATACCCGATACCTGATATCCGGGACGGGTATCGGGTATCGGGTATCAGGTATTAGGTATTGGGTATTCCCGCTCTCTTTCGCCACTCGGGCTCGTAGATATCCACTTCTCGGCCGTGAATGTCGGCCGCGTCGTCGGTGCAGAGCCAGACGATCAGTCGGGCCGGGTACTCAGGGGGAAGCAACTGCCCTTCCTCTTTCAACCGACGGAATCGCTCCAAGTTGGCAGGGCCAAAGTCCTCAGGCCGGCTCTCCCGAATAATGCGCTGCATCTCCGTGTCCACCACGCCGGGGCGCACGCTGTTCACACGGATGCCGGTGCCCTCCAATTCCGCGGCCAACACGCGCGTGAAGTGGTACAACCCTGCCTTGGCCGCGCAGTACGCGCTCCACGAGGTGATCACATGGTGGGCCGCGCCGCTGCTCACGTTGACAATCACCCCGCGCTTCTGCTCCACCATGTGAGGAAGCACCGCGCGCGCCATAAAGAAGGCGCCTTTTAGGTTGATGTCAATGTTGTACGCCCATGCCTGGGGATCGACTCGAGAGGCAGGAGCCACGGGTTGGATGATGCCCGCGTTGTTGATGAGGATATCCACGCGACCAAACGCCTCCAGGACGCGCGTCACCGCTTCCTGGACCTGATCCCATTGGGAGACATCAACCGAGAGAGGCAGGGCACGGGGAAGTCCTTGGGCCCCAATCTCTTGTACAACCGCGCGTACCTGGTCCTCGGAACGGGCCAAAACAGCGACGTGTGCGCCTTCTTGTGCCAAAAGGAGCGCCGTTGCCCTCCCAATGCCCCGACCGCCGCCCGTAACAATAGCCACCCGGTCGGATAACCGGCCCATCCCCTCCTCCGTGAGAGATATACAGCCGACGCCGCTACCTTTAAGGATGCCATCGAATAGAAGGGGATGCCAAATTAACGCTCGACTGTTGCGCAGTTGTTCGACAACTCCGCGGCCATTTGGTGGATTATCCTACAGTTTGATATAATCCAGTGAAGGTCACATGTCACCCCCAGGGAGGATCCAATGAGTACACAACGGGAACCCCAGGTCGTTCGAGGCTTGGAAGGTATTTATGTCGCTACGACGGAACTTTCGCGAGTGGATGGTGAGAACGGTCGACTTTACTACAGAGGATACGACATCCACGATTTAGTCAAGTACGGGGATTTCGAAGAGACCGTTTTCCTCCTATGGTATGGTCACCTTCCCACCGAAAGTGAGTATGACGCCTTTCGCAAACGCCTTATCAATTATCGGTTCCTCCCGGAGAACCTTATAAAAATGCTCCCCTTACTCCCCCAGGGCACGATTCCCATTACCGCTATTCGTACATTTCTCTCCGCGCTGGCAGCATGGGATCCTTGGGCCGAGGACAATTCGCGCGATGCCGAACTTGAGAACGCCGCCCGCCTCACTGCAGGCATCGCCAGTCTGCTTGCCAAAGTGCAGCGCGTGCGGACGGGGCAGGAAATAGTCGAGCCCCGCCTGGATCTCGACCATGCCAGCAACTTCCTCTACATGTTCACGGGGAAGGAGCCCTCTACCGAGGCATCAGCCGCTATGAACGCCTTCCTCATTCTCTACGCGGATCATGGCTTCAACGCCTCCACATTTACAGCGCGCGTGACCGCTTCCACATTAAGCGACATGTATTCGGCTATCGTGGCTGCTCTAGGCGCGCTCAAAGGCCCCCTCCACGGAGGGGCTATGGAGGCCGCCATGCGGCAGTTCATAGAAATCGGGCACCCGGAGAATGTGGATGCCTGGTTCGAAAAAGCCTTGGCTCAGAAACGGCGCATCATGGGCATCGGCCATCGGGTATACAAGACGTGGGATCCGCGGGCGCGCATCTTGCGGGAGCGAGCGCGCGTACTGGCTGAGAAGTCCTCCGAGCCGCAGTGGTTCGAAATTGCAGAACGCCTGGCAGAGCGAGCGCTCAACCACCCCTACTTCCAAGAACGTCGTCTCTTTCCCAACGTGGACTACTATGGCGCACTGGTCGTGTATTATTTGGGCATTCCGCCCGAGTTGTATACCATCATGTTCGCACTGAGTCGCGTGGCGGGCTGGGCCGCACATGTTATCGAGCAACACGCGGACAACCGCCTCATGCGCCCACGGGCACTGTATGTAGGTCCCGAGCACCGGGAATATGTACCGCGCGAGAAACGGACATAAAGCACAAATTCAAGTGCAGATTGCAAAGTGAAAAGTGAAAAAGAGAGCGACTGACCATTCATTTTCACTTTTCACTCTTCACTTTTTTTCTTATCCTTGGAGGGATTATGGGATTTCTGAAGCGATTGTTCGGCGGTGAGCAAGAAGAAGGGGAGGTGACGGCCGCGAACAAGGCCGTTGACTATACCATGTTCGATGAGGATGAGTTGCCCGGGGAGGCGCCCGCACCTCCCGGTCGCACGCCTGTGCTGCGCATCGAGATCGATCGGCAATCATGCACGGGCATGGCCGAGTGTATACGTATTGCTCCCAACGTCTTCGAATTGGACGAAGAAAACATCGCGATTGTGGTGGACGCTAGCGCAGCCACGCGCGAACAGTTGCTCGAGGCCGCGCGCGAGTGCCCCACCCAAGCCATCAAGCTCTACGAGTTGGATGGCACACAAATCTACCCGGACTGGATGTAAAACACGCTGCCCTGTGCATCATGCCTACCGGGTGGCAACGCACGAAGCACAGGGCAGCCCCCCCTACCACAGGCCTACCCCCATCCTTCGTTCGACGTACCTGCCTTTGTGTTCCTATCCCCCTGAAAGGGTCAACCATCGCCAACGCCTCATCCTCTGCCCCTCAAAGAAGGGAGCTATATCCGGATGACGGAAGGTTCCCACGAACACCAGCACCAATGGATAAACAGCAAGCCCCGCGACGACAGCCGCCGGCGCGTTCACCTGCCATAGGAAATACGTCAATCCTGCCATGACCAGCGCCGCGACCCCGGGGCGCCAGTACAAGTCCAACCACGGTAAGGGCGCGATGTAGCGCCGCACGCCCACGTAGAAGGGGATGAGCAGAACGACTTCGCTGAGAATGGTGGTGAAGGCCGCGGCCTGGAAGCCGTAGCGCGGGATGAGGATCAGGTTGCTGGCGATGTTGAAGGCCACGCCGATGATGAACGCGCGCGTGAGAAAGCGCTGCTGGTTCACCGCGATGAGCGCGTACTGGGTCAGGCTGTTCACAAAGCCAAAGGGAATGGAGAGAATGAGCAGCCGCAACGCCCAGGCCGAGAAGGGCAGGAACTCCGCGCCGCCCAGAATCTGGATGAGGAAGTCCGCGGTGAAGAGGACGAAGACGACCACGGGCAGCGCGACCATGATCAGCAGGCGCAGGGAGACGCGGTACGCGCGCGCCAGCGCGCCCTCGGGGTCGTCCGCGTACCTGGACATGAGCGGAAACAGGGCCAGGGAAAAGTAGGCGGGAATCACGTTCAGGCCGTCCAGGTACTTGTACGCAGCCGAATACCACCCCACCTCCACC
>JALWHQ010000300.1 GCA_026983525.1 Anaerolineae bacterium
GGGTGGGGGTAATCGTCGGCGTGGGCGTGGGCGTCGGCTCCGTGTTGGCCACGCGCACGCGCACGATTTGCGAGTCGATGTAATTGCCGTCGATCTTCACCACGCGCAGTTTGAGCGCGTACTGCCCATCGGGCAGGGGGCGCGTATCCCACAGGCCCAGAAGCCCGTTGGGCTGCTGGTTGAAGTGCGCCTCGCCGATGAAGATCCAGCCTTGGTCGCCCGAAGGCGGGGGCCAAGGCGCGTAGTACAGTTCATAGCGCTGGAATTGCGGGTGCACAGCAATGCCTGAAATGCGCACCTCCCCGCGCACCACATCATCGTTGGCGGGGTAAGTAATGACCGATTGCCCGGCTTGGGCAAAGACAGAAAGCGCCAGCAGCGCCTGTAGCATCACTAATGCGACCAAGAATGACGAAATCCGTCGACGTGAAAGGAACATTCAGGTCAACCTCCAGCCTGGGTAGAAATGCCTGGGCCACGCCACGCGCGCCCCTCTACCTTCACTTTTTCACTTTTCACTTTGCACTTCTCACTTCTTCATTTCCCCTCATGGTGAGGGTGGGAACCACGTTTGAAGCAAGTCGCGCACGAACACGCGAATCTCATCCCCCGCAATGAGCAGCAGGGCGACAATGATCACCGCGATAAGCACGAACATGACCGCATATTCGAGAAAGGACTGGCCGATCTCCTGACGGCGGTTTTGTGTCATAGCAGCCTCCCGTTGGTATCGGATATCGGGGATCAGGTATTAGATATTGAATGTGAAGTGCGCCAATCTCCAATCCCAGTACCCAATACCCGATACCTGATCCCCGATACCCAATATCTAATCTCCCTACCCCAAATCCTCCCGACGAAACGCGGCGGGCAGAAGTTCCGCCACGGTGAACTCGCGCACGGTGCCGTCTTCCGTTTCCACCCACACGGGCATGTCCGGCGGGCAGAGTTCGCTCATCACCTGGCGGCACGCGCCACAGGGGGAACCGCT
This sequence comes from Anaerolineae bacterium, assembly GCA_026983525.1. Lineage (GTDB taxonomy): Bacteria > Chloroflexota > Anaerolineae > JAADDB01 > JAADDB01 > S141-23. The sequence goes on from JALWHQ010000300.1 coordinate 992, forward strand.
GGGCACGATGACGGCCATCGCCACAAAATCGCGATAGCCCTGGGCCACGGCCGACCACAGCGCGACCCGCTCCGCGCAGACGCTAAGCCCGTAACTGGCGTTCTCCACATTGCAGCCTATGACGATGGTGCCGTCGGGAAGCATGACCGCGGCGCCAACGGGGAAATGGGAGTAAGGCGCGTACGCGCGCGCTGCCCCCTCCCGCGCCGCGGCGAGCAAACGTTCACGTATGGTTGTCCTGTCCATTGGAATTTCGGTGCTCCTGTGTTCTGTGGTCGACCCAAATGTGCACCCAGCGGATGCGGCGTCCCTCCATCTTCTCCACCTGCAGGCGCACGCCCGGCAACTCCACAATATCACCCTCGCGCGGCATACGCTTCAACAGGGTATAGATGAGGCCGCCGACCGTGTCCGCTTCTTCGTCTGGCAATGGCACCCCAATGTGCTCGCTCAGTTCTTCGATGTCCACCCGCGCGTTGGCCCGAAACTCATGGTCGGATATATCGATGATTTCGGGCATCTCCCTATCATACTCGTCCTGAATCTCTCCCACAATTTCCTCGATTAGATCTTCGATGGTAATTAGACCGGCCGTGCCTCCGTACTCATCTACCACAATCGCCATATGCACCTTTTTCATCTTCATTTCAGAAAGCAGATCGCTTACCCGCTTAGAGTCGGGAACGAAGTAGGGTTGGCGCAAGATTTGGCGGATAGGGGTTTCCGGCCAGTGGGGATAAGCTTCTCGCATTTCGCGCAGGATATCCTTGGCATACAAGATGCCCTGGATGTTGTCGATGTTCCCCTCGTACACCGGAATGCGGGAGTGTCCGTGCTCGACGATGACATCGAGCGCCTCCTTCAGCGGGGTTTGCACGGGGATGGCGATGATGTCCAGCCGAGGAACCATGATCTCCCGTACGACTGTCTCCCGAAGTTCGAAGATGTTGTCGATGAATTCCCGCTCGACCCGCTCTATGGGGAGCGCTGCATCCCCCCGGGCCATGATGACGATCTGTTCCTCGTTTACGGCGAGCATTACGTCCCGGACGGGTTCTAGGCCAAATCCACGACGGCTGACCAGCCAGAATAGCCAGACCGTTGGGGAAAGCAGCAGCATGATGATGCGGGCATGTCTCTCCAAGTGGGCCCGTACCCGCTCCCACCGGATGCTCATCCATTGGCCCACCATGCGCGCCGTCTCGTCGCCTATCAGCACGATGAAAGCCACCAAGAGGACGGCTTCCCATATCAAGAGAGGTGGAGCAAGTACGTTCCACAGGGTGTACGTCCAGAGTACAAGAACGAGCACCCGGCTCAGGCGTAAAGCCAGTACCGTGCGTGCCTGGTCGCTGGAGGTCGGCAACGCGCGTTCCTTCTGAACGTTGCCTTCCACCAAGTGGCGTAAGTACAGGCGTCCCGCGGTATGCACGGATTCCCGCACCGCGTGAATGTACAGCAAGGCCAGGAAAGGGAGAATAGCTAATAAAACGTTAAGGTCCATCGTCGCTCCAACTACGAGATAGAGTGAAAAGTGAAAAGTAAAAAGTGAAAATGGTCAAGGGGTCGCTCCTAATCGTCCTCTTCCTGCAGGTTTCGCTTCGGTTTGGCCGGGACGCCGTAGGCGAGAGTGTGCGGGGGGATGTCGCGTGTGACGACCGATCCCGCGCCTGTCTTGGCGCCCTTGCCGATGCGCACCGGCGCGACCAGCATCGTGTCACTGCCGATGAACACGTCGTCCTCGATGATCGTCTTGTGCTTGCGTTTGCCGTCGTAGTTGCACGTAATGGTGCCCGCGCCGATGTTCACGTTGGCGCCGATTTCCGCGTCGCCGATGTAGGAGAAGTGCCCCATCTTCGTGCCCGGCCCCAGGTAACTGTTCTTCACCTCGCCAAAATTCCCCATGTGAACACCCCGCGCCAGGTGAGCACCCCTCCGCAAGTGCCCAAAGGGGCCGATGTCCACCTCGTCCTCGAGAGTAGCCTGCTCGAGAACGGAATAGAACACCCGACAGTTCTTGCCGATCTGGCAGGCGTAGATGTAGGCCTGGGGGCCGACTTCCGTCCCCTCGCCTATGGTGCTTTCCCCATAAATATACGTCTGAGGATGCAGAACCACATCGGGAGCCAGGCGCGCGTCGGTGCCGATGTACGTGGTGTCCGGGTCGACGATGGTCACCCCCGCCAGCATCCACTGTTCGTTGACACGGCGCTGCAGAGCGCGCGTCACCTCCGCCAGGTGAACGCGCGTGTTCACCCCCAACACCTCCTCGGGATCCTCGACCGGCAGCGCGTGGACGGGCAATCCCTCATCCACGGCCATGCCCACCAGGTCGGTGAGATAATATTCGCCCTTCACGGGACTGGGCTGAATGCGGGGCAGGTGCTCCCAAAGCCAGGGCGCGTCGAACACGTAAATGCCCACATTGAGTTCGCGAATGGCCCGCTGTTCCGGGGTGGCGTCTGCTTCCTCGACAATGCCCAGAACGTTGCCCTCCTTGTCCCTTAGAATGCGCCCGTAGCCGTGGGGGTCGTCGAGAACTACAGTTAGCATGGTGATGGTAGCGTGACTCTGTGCGTGTTCCTGGACGAGGTGACGCAACGTCTCGGCCCGTAGGAGGGGCATGTCCCCGTAGGTGACCAGAACTGCATCCGCTTGGCCCTCAAGCAGGGGGCGGGCTTGCAGCACCGCGTGTCCCGTGCCCAGCTGTTCTTTCTGCACGACATAACGGGCCCGATCCCCCACTGCCGCCTTCACCTGCTCGGCCCCGTGTCCAATGACCAGAACAGGGGGCTGGGGAGACACGCGATTTGAGGTTTCTACCGCATAGAGAATCATGGGCTTATCCAGAATGGGATGCAAAACTTTGGGCAGGCGCGACTTCATGCGCGTGCCCTTGCCCGCGGCCAGAATAACGTGTGCCAGTTGCATCGAAACAATACCCTCCTCATTCTCGCGCGTGACCACTCGCGCCATCACGACGGAATTATAACACAGGGAAGGGAAAGGGACAGGGCCGTGGTGAATGAGGGCATTGTCACCCACGCGTACAACCCTCCGGGGCCGAAGGCCCTGGAGGGTTGGGGCGTATAGGATGTACGTGTGTCAATATAGGATGCGTCTATCTCACGGGG
>JALWHQ010000301.1 GCA_026983525.1 Anaerolineae bacterium
GTATGCCACATAATCTCATGCTCAGCGGGCGCCCCGGTGTGGGCAAAACGACCGTCATTCGTAAAGTGGCACAGTCGTTAGGCGAACAGGCTGGAGGCTTCTTTACCGAAGAGGTGCGTGAACGCGGAAAACGGATAGGCTTCCGCATTGTCACGCTGGATGGACAATGGGGATGGCTGGCTCATGTACGCTTGCCGGGACGCTACCGAGTGGGCAGATACAACGTTAACCTGGATGATTTAGAAACTATGGGGGTGGCCGCGATTCGGCGGGCGTTGGGCCTGCGTAAAATCATCCTGATCGACGAAATTGGCCCTATGGAGTTGTTTTCTCCCGCCTTCAAGCACATTGTCATGGAAGCCTTGGACAGCACCCTTCCCCTTGTGGCTACGGTGATGGCCAAGTTCGACCCGTGGGTATATGCGTTGAAAGCACGGGCAGACACGGAGGTGTGGGAAGTCACGCTCGCGAACCGGGATGCCATGCCCGAGCGGGTACTCGCCTGGGTGCATGCGCGCCTGCCCGATGGCCTCACTTGATGCCCGCGTGCAGAAAACTCTGGATGAAGCGGCGCTGAAACGCGAGGAATGCCAGGAAGAGGGGGGCCGCCACCAGCAGCGTGGCAGCCATGAGCAACTGCCATCGTGCGCCGATCTCTCCTAACTGGGTGAACCGCGCCAATCCCACCGTTAGTGGTCGACTGCGCTCCGTCAGCGTCACCACCAGGGGCCAGAGGAACTCGTTCCAGTGCCAACTGATGGAGGAAATGGCGAACGCCACCAGCGACGGCATCGAGGGGGGCAGGTAGACATGGCGCAGCAGTTGCCACCAGGAGCACCCGTCGATGAGTCCCGCGTCGACCAGGTCGCGCGGCACCTCCAGAAATGCCTGCCGCATCAGGAACATGCCAAAGGCCGAGCCGAAGTAGGGCATGGCTACAGCGAACCAGGTGTCGAACAGGCCTAAGCGCCGGATGGTGGCAAAGTTGGGGGCCAACAGCGCGGTGGTGGGAATCATCAACTGCAACAGGATGAAGAAGAAGAGCAACCGCTGGCCCGGGAAACGGTAGTGGGCGAACGCGAACGCGGCCAGGGTGATGGTGACGACTTGCACGGCCAGGATGATGACGACGATGGCGATGGTGTTGATGTAGTAGCGGGCAAAGGGGGCCAGTGACCAGGCGCGGGCGTAATTCTCCAGCGTCAATCGACTGCCGAACCAGACATCCCCGCGGCCCAGGGGCTCGGCTTCGGGGCGGAACGACACCACGATGGCCCACGCGACAATGGACGCCCAGCCCACCGCCCAGGCGATGGTGAACACTGTTACCAGCGCGCTGAGTAGCCGCGCGCGCCAACTCCGCTTCCCCGCGTAACTAACTGGCATCTCCCTCCTCCTGCCGCTCCGACAGCGCGAAGTTCGTCACCGTGAAGATGAGCAGCACCGCTATCAGGATCACCGTCAGCGCGGCGGATCGCCCCACATCCTGGTACTCGAAGCGCACCTGCCACAACCAGTAGAGCAAGGTCGTGCTCGCCATGCTGGGGCCTCCCTGAGTGAGTACGAAAATGTGGTCCACCGTCTGGAACGCGCTGATGAAGGCGATGGTCGAAATAAACAGGGTGGTGCGCCGCAGCAGAGGGAACGCGATCTGCCACAACTGCTGCCACCACGAAGCCCCGTCCAGCGCTGCGGCCTCGAACACATCGGTGGGCAGGTTCTGCAGCCCGGCCAGGTAGAAAATCATGTAATAGCCCGCGTTCTTCCACATGGCCACGATCATCACCGCCAGCAGGGCCAGGTTGGGGTTTGCGGTCCAGTTCTGGGGCCCCCGGTAGCCCACCATCTGCAGGGTGGTGTTGAAGAGGCCGTAGTCGGGCGTGAAGAAGAACATCCAGATGGTGGCCACGCTGACCATGGGCAGGATGTTGGGGTAGAAGAAGGCCAGGCGTAGCCCCCCCACGCCCGGGACGTTGCGGTTGACCAGCAAAGCCAGCACGAACGCGAGCAGGATGCTCACAGGCACGGTGCCCAGTACATAGATGGCCGTGTTGAGCAGCACCGTGTGAAAGTCCGGGCTGGTGAACAGGTTCACGTAATTGCCCAGGCCGATGAACGTGGGCTCTCGGAACTTGGCGATGTTCAGGCGCTGGCGGAAGAAACTCTGGTACAAGGCGAGCAGCGTGGGCCAGGCCGTGAACAAGGCCACGAAGAAGACGGTAGGGGCAACGAGCAAGTAGGGCAGAATCGGGACACGATGGTGATGGCTTCTCTCGCTCATGGCTCCTGGATGACGGGACGGGTTGGTGTGAGGCGGGGCCGGGCACGCCCGACCCCGCATTCCCCCATTATTTGAACGGCGCCAAGGCCTTGTCGGCCTCCTCCTGGGCCTTCTTCATCGCCTCAGCCGGGGACATTTCGCCATTGTACGCAGATTGCAGGTACTTGTGGAAGATGTTTCGCACCTCGCCCAAATTCTGCACGGAGAATTCTTTCCCCGCGTACTGAAGGTTGTCGCGAATCTGGGCTGCCTGCGGCACCTTCTTCAGGTGCTCCTTCATCGCCGGCGTGTCGTAGGCCGCGTTGCGGGTGGCGATGTAGCCGGTGTTGATGCTGAAGTCGGCCACGTATTCGGGCTGGGTGAGAAACTCGATGAACTCCCAGGCGGCGTCCTGCTGCTCCTTGGGCGCGCCTTTGAGGATGTAGAGGTTGCCGCCCCCAGGTACCGTGGCGAACGTTCCCGGCTTCTTGCCGGGCACGGCCATCACTCCCACCTCGAACTTGGCCTGCTTCAGGATGCCGGCCAGGCTGCCGCTGGAGTGCATGATCATCGCCGCGCTCCCCTTGGCGAACTCACCCGGAGCCTGGCCCCAGTTCGACTGCACGCCCTCGGGCATGGCCTTGTACTTCTTCGACAGGTCGATGTAGAACTGGGCCGCTTCCACCACGCGCGGGTCGTCGAAGTACACGGTGGTGGGATCGTCCCCCACGATGTTGCGGCCGTTGCCGATGGCCAGCGGCTGGAAGAGCCAGTACGGCCATCCGGAGGGATAGAGAAGTCCCCAGCGTACTACTTTGTCACCTTCGCTCTTGGTCAACTTCCCCGCAGCCTTGCCCCAACTCTCCCAACTGTTGGGGGGTTCCAGCCCGGCCTGCTTGAAGAGATCCTTGTTGTAGTAGAGCGTCACCACGCTCCGCTGGAAGGGGATGCTCCAGACCTTGTCGTCGTAGTACGAGTTCTCCATGAACGCGGGAATGAAGTCGTTTATGTAGGCGTCCTTGTCCGGCATCGCGTTTAGGTAGCCGTCCAGAGGGGTGATCAGGTCCGCGTTGATCAGGTCGTACAAGTCGACCGCGAGCATCACCGCCAGCGCGGGAGGTTTGCCTCCCCCCTGTACCGTCGTTTGGATGGTGGTCTTCACATCGCCATACCCACCGGAGAAGACGGGCTTGACCGTAATGTTCGGGTGTTGCTCGTGAAACTTGTCCGCGTACCCTTGCAGGATCTTGGCGATAGGTGCGTCCACCGCGACGGGGTAGTAGACTTCGATGGTCACCGGCTTGGGTGTCGGCGCAGATTTTGGCGTGGGGGTTGGTGTGGCCTTGGGCGCGCATCCTGCAGCCACCAGGACAATGACCAGGAGGACGGTCGCAAAGACAAAAAGGCGACGGCTATCCATGGTGACACCTCCTTGTGTTTGGAATGAAGGTACATCCGATGTGAAACGTCGTGTGGGGAGAGATGAGGCCCACCCTTGCCGTCGGCGGCAAGGAAAATATTATAACCAAAGAGGAGCCAGGAGTGCAAATTGGGCACGCCTCGAGGGTATAGCAAGAACTTTTCGGCGTGATTGGAAGCGCACTGCCATTGCGAGGGCTCGAAGCGCCCGAAGCACCTACAAGTGCAAAGGAAAAGTGAAAGGTGAAAATGGCAACGCGCCCATCCTGTCTGTACACCTTTTCACTTTTCAATTTGCACTTTGCAATTCCAGGTCTCACTACCGTACACATTTGCTCTCCCCTAGACATTCAAGCCGTCAATGGGGCTGGTAAGGATGGCAAGAAGCCCTTTGGGATAGGGAAGCCCTCCTT
>JALWHQ010000302.1 GCA_026983525.1 Anaerolineae bacterium
ACTGGCCGTCAGAGGAGCGTAAAGGGTTGAGCATAGGGGATATTCCAGTGGATGCAGTGTTCAGTCCGGTGATGAAGGTGGGGTATAACGTCGAGCCTACCCGCATCGGGCATTCGTCCGACTACGACCGGCTCATTCTCGAAGTGTGGACGGACGGGAGCATTCAGCCGGATGAAGCCCTTCGTAAAGCAGCGCGCATCTTGGTCGACCATTTCGCTCTCATTGGGGAAATGGAACCCGAGATGTTTACGGTCGAGGAAGAGGAGGAGGTGTGGGAAGGTATTCCGCAATCGGTGTACGATACACCTCTGGAGGAACTCGACCTCTCGGTGCGTTCGTACAATTGCTTGAAACGGGCCGGTATCTCCAAAGTGGGAGAGGTACTGGAACGCCTGCGCACCAACGAACAAGACTTGCTCAATATCCGTAACTTTGGTCGAAAGTCCCTAGAGGAATTGAAAGCCAAGTTGGATGAAAAGGGCTTCCTGGAGTACATTCAGGAGCCTGTACAATAGCCATGCAAAGCGCATGAAAGAGATGACGAATCGTTATCGAGCGCTTTGCAACTTGGAATGGGAAGGGATCAACGATGAGACACCGGGTTAAAGGGAAGAAACTGAATAGGCGTATGGGGCATCGCAAGGCCCTGTTGCGCAACCTGGTTACCCAATTGCTTATGCACGAGCGCATCCGTACAACCCGGGCTAAAGCGAAGGCAATTCGCGGGGAGGCGGAGCGCATCATTACTATGGCCAAGAAGGGGAAGCAGAATCCTGAGCGCTTCCTACACTATCGCCGCATGGTCTCCGCGCGGCTTTACGATGAGGACGTCGCGCGTAAGGTATTCGACGAACTGGCCCCCCGTTACATGGAGCGGCCCGGCGGGTACACACGCATCGTGCGCCTGGGCGAGTTCCGGCGGGGCGACGGCGCGGAAATGGTCATCATCGAGTTGGTGGAATAAGAGGGAAGGCCGGATTTGCCGTACGTTCGGGCCACGGTCGAGTACGACGGAACGGATTTCTTCGGCTTTCAGATTCAGGCCGAGCGACCGACCGTGCAGGAGGCGTTGGAGGATGTGCTGGCCCGGTTGACCGGCCAGGCGGTGCGGGTGCTGGCGGCCGGTCGAACGGATACGGGGGTTCATGCTCGGGGCCAGGTGATCGCCTTTCGCTGTGAATGGCGCCACAGCCTGGGGGAGTTGCAGAAGGCCATGAACGCCTTCTTGCCCGAGAGTGTGGCCGTGGTGGAGGTGGGTGAAGCGCCGGAGGACTTTCACCCGCGCTACTCGGCCCGCAGCAGGGAGTATCGGTATTTTGTGCACAACCGGCCGGTACGGTCGCCCTTGCGTTCCCGCTACAGTCTGCACGTGGCGCGGCCGCTGGACGTGGAGGCCATGAACCGGGTGGCGGCTCGCATCGTGGGGGCACACGATTTCGCCACCTTTGGCGACCCCACCGTGGGGGAGGTGACCGTACGGGAGGTCTTTCGGTCGGAGTGGACGCAACAGGGCGAGGAGTTGGTTTACAGCATCGAGGCCAACGCGTTTCTCCGGCGCATGGTGCGAACGCTGGTGACCGGGTTGCTGTGGGTAGGGCAAGGCCGCTGGAGCGAGGAAGATTTCATGGAGGCCCTGGCGGCCAGGGATCGGGCGGTGTGCCCCCCGCCGGCAGCGCCCAATGGCCTCTGTTTATGGCGGGTGACGTATCCTTGAATGTGAAACTCATCTCGTGTGGCCGGAGAGACCAAGCCACGCGAGACAGACCAGACTTTGTGTGGAGATGAAGGCTATGAAGACGTACACGCCGAAACCGGAGGAAATCGAGCGCGAGTGGTGGGTGGTGGATGCTACAGGCAAGACGCTGGGGCGTCTGGCCTCGGAAATCGCCAAAATTCTCCGGGGTAAGCACAAGCCCTACTACACGCCCCATTTGGACTGTGGTGATTACGTCATCGTGATCAACGCGGACAAGATCCGGGTGACGGGCCGCAAGATGGAGCAGAAGCGTTACTACTGGCAGTACTACATGCGGCCCGGGCATATTAAGTCCCGCACGCTGCGGGAGATGCTTCAAACGCACCCGGAGCGAGTCATCCAACTGGCAGTGAAGGGCATGTTGCCCAAGAACCGCCTGGGGCGCAAGATGATCAAGAAATTGAAGGTGTATGCATCCAGTACTCACCCTCACCAGGCACAGAAACCCAAGGTGTTAGACCTGTAGCATCCGGGGAGAGACAATCACAGGAGGGATTTGTATGGCTGAGGAAGCAGCCCGCTACGTTGAAGCCGTTGGACGCCGAAAGGAAGCCACCGCGCGCGTGCGCATCTATCCCGAGGTGAAGGACGGCGAGTTTCTCGTCAACGGTAAGCCGCTGGACGTGTACTTCCCCCTGGAACGCCACCGCATTCACTTGCTGGAACCGCTGAAGGTGGCGGGGCTTGAGGGCGCGTTTCGCATCACCGTGCAGACGCGCGGGGGTGGCATTACCGGGCAGGCAGGGGCAATTCGGTTGGGCATCGCGCGAGCGCTGGTCAAGTACAACGAGGAATTCCGCTCGCTCATGCGGCAGCACGGTTTCCTGACGCGCGACCCGCGCGCCAAGGAACGCAAGAAGTACGGCCTCAAGCGCGCTCGCAAGGCCCCTCAGTACACCAAGCGCTAAGTAAGTGGACAAAATTTTTCGCCATCGGATGGAAAGACGAGAGACGATGGACAATAGACGATGGACGATAGATGACCGTTGAAGGCCATCGTCCATCGTCCATGGTCTATCGTCAACTTATTGCCCATGTAAACTTGCTTTTGTCCTCGTACTTAAATCGAGTCACCCATACCCAGATGTGGGGTACGACCTCCGGGGTTCCTGGGGCCTCGGAGGTCGGCGTGTTTTCACCATTGCGCTATCCCACCAATCCCACGTGCTCCAGGGCCTCGCGCAGGGTGCGGGCGCGCAGCACTTCCATGTTCGCGGGCAGTGCGTCCCCTTTGTTGACGTGAGTGCGCGGCACCACCGCCCGCCGGAACCCCAGTTTCGACGCCTCGCGCAGTCGCTGCAGCAGGTAGGACACGCTCCGCACCTCCCCGCTCAACCCCACTTCCCCCACCAGAATGACATCCGCGGGCACGGGGCGATTCTTCATGCTGGAGGCCACAGCGACCGCGATGGCCAAGTCCGCGGCCGGCTCGTCCACGCGCAGCCCCCCAACCACATTGACGAACACATCCTGGTCGCTGAGGCGCAGTCCGACCCGCTTGCTCAGCACCGCAGTGAGCAGGAGCAAACGGTTGAAATCCACGCCGTTCACCGTGCGGCGGGGCTGACTGAAGGCCGTGGTCGAGGTGAGGGCCTGAACTTCCACCAGGAGGGGGCGGGTGCCTTCCATGGTCACGGCAATGGCCGACCCCGACGCGTTGGGCAGGCGCTCGGCAAGGAAGGCTTCCGAAGGGTTGGGGACCTCGGCGAGCCCCCGTTCGCCCATCTCGAAGACCCCGACTTCGTTGGTCGAGCCAAAGCGGTTTTTTACCGCCCGTAGAATGCGGTAGGCGTGGAACCGTTCCCCCTCGAAGTACAAAACCGTATCCACCATGTGCTCGAGCACGCGCGGCCCGGCAATGACGCCCTCCTTGGTCACGTGTCCGACCAGGAAGAGGGGAATGTGGTGGATTTTGGTCAGGCGCAGCAGACGAGCCGCGCACTCTTTCACCTGGCTGACGTTGCCCGCGGCCGCGGGCAGGGCTTCCGAGTACACGGCTTGGATGGAGTCCACCACAACCAGCGCGGGTTGCATCTGCTCGATGTGGTAGAGGATGGTTTCCAGGTGGATTTCCGCCAGGATGTAGAGGTTGGGATCGGCGATGCCCAGGCGTTGGGCACGCAACTTAACCTGCTGGGCGCTTTCCTCTCCGGTGACGTACAGGGCCGGTCCTACATGGCGGGCGATTTCTGCCGCCAGTTGCAGGAGAAGGGTGGACTTGCCAATGCCCGGTTCACCCCCCACGAGCACGGCCATCCCCGGCACGATGCCGCCGCCCAGGACACGGCGTAGTTCCCCCATTTGAACGGGTAGGCGC
>JALWHQ010000303.1 GCA_026983525.1 Anaerolineae bacterium
CCAGCCCCAGGCCGATGACGTTGTAGAAGAACGCCCAGGCCAAATTCTGGCGCACCTTGCGCATGGCCGCCCGCGCCAACCGAATCAGCGTAGGCACGGCCCGCAAGTCTTCCCGCAGGAGAATGACCTCCGCCGCGGCGTGGGCAATGTCCGTTCCCCGCCCCAGGGCCATCCCCACATCCGCAGCCGCCAGCGCGGGCCCGTCGTTGATGCCATCCCCCACCAGGACCGTTCCCCCCTCGGCCTGCTGCACGTACGCCAACTTCTGCTCCGGCGTCAGCCCCGCGTGCACGGTCACGCCCAACCGCTCGGCCCAGCGACGCCCGGCCTGGTGGTCATCCCCTGTCAGAATCGTCACCTCACAACCCAGGTCGGCCAGGGCTGCCAGGGCTTCGCGCACTTCGGGCCGCTCGTTTTCATCCAGGCCCAAAACACCGCGCACCTGCCCATTCCAGCCCGCGTACACGACCACCATCCCCTCCGAGCGCAGACGCTGCCCCGTTTGCCTCAAGTCCTCGGGAACGGCCCAACCAGCCTGGGTGAAGAGACGTTCGTTCCCCACCAGCAGTTCTGTGCCGTCGACGCGCGCCTGGACGCCCTGGCCCGGAATGGCGCGAAACTCGCGCGGAGCGCTGAGGGACAGGCCGCGCGCCTCGGCCGCGCTCACGATAGCCTGGGCCAGAGGGTGCCGCGCCGTGGACTCCGCGGAGGCCACCAGTGAGAGAAACCGTTCCTCCTCCACACCATCGGCCTTCACCGCGACAAGGCGAAGGGGCCAGCGGGTCAACGTGCCCGTCTTGTCGAAGAAGACATGACGCGCGCCCGCCAGCCGTTCCAACACCGCGGTGTTGCGCACCAGCGCGCCCTGCTCCGCGGCCCGCTGCAATCCCACCCACAGGGTCAAAGGGGTGGCCAGTCCAAGCGCGCATGGACAGGCAATGAGGAGCACGGAAAGCGCGTGCATCAACCCCACCTCGTGTCCGGCCGCGCGCGTCCAGTACAAGAACGTGCCCACGGCAAGGAGCACCGCGGAGGGCACCATGATGGCCGCGGCCCGGTCGGCCAGCCGTTCCACGGGCGCCCGCTGCCACAAGGCCTGGTGCAATAGCCGTCCAATCTGGCCGGCCATCGTCTCGGCCCCCACCGCTGTGGTAATGACCTCGAAGGTTCCGTCCACGCTCACCGTGCCCGCGCGCACCGTGTCACCGGGCTTGCGGTATACCGGCTCCGGCTCGCCCGTGAGCAGGCTCTCGTCCACGTCGCCCTCCCCTTTGGCCACCACCCCGTCCACCGGGAAGGGCTCGCCGGGCGCGACGCGCACGCGCGCGCCCTTGGGCAGACTGTCCACAGGCACACGTTTCTCCCCCTCGGGGGTAATCCAAAGCGCTTCGCGCGGCACACGCTGCCAAAGCCGCTCTACCGCCTTACTCCCCGTGATGCGCGCCCGCACCTCCAACCAGTGCCCGATGGTCACCAGGAAGAGGAGCACGGACGCGGTGTCGAAATACACGTGTTTGTAGCCCAATATCAGATTGCGCGTGGAGAGCCCAAAGGCGGAAAAGGCGCCAATGGCAATGAGTGTGTGCATGTTGGGCTGACGACGGATCAGCGTCACCAGACCTGTGCGCAAAATGGGCAGGCCGAGAATGAACATTACGGGAAGGGCAGCGACGAAGAGGATGATGTAGAAAAAGTCCACCAGCCACTGGGTGTCCGCGGTGTTCAGCCCGAGGAGATCGCGCGCGTAGAGGATGAAACTGATGAGCATGATGTGCATGACGAAGACGAAACTGATCAGGAGTCGGTTGAGGATGGCGTTGCTCTCGTCCCCCGCATCCTCGCCGGGCAGGGCCACCTGATATCCCAGGCGGCGTATCCGCTTCGCCAGGCGGGAAATGTTCGTGCGTTCGGGGTTGTAAAGGACGCGCGCTTCCTGCCGGACAAAGTTGACCTGCACGTCGGCCACGCCGGGCGTGCGCTTGAGGGTCTCCTCGATGAGCCAGGCACAGGAGGTACACCACATGTCCCCCAGCCCCAGCGTCGCCTCCTCCGTCGCCGTCTCGTCCGCCTGGACGACGAAAGTGGGCGCGGAAGTGGCCCTATCCTCTGCCAACAGGTGCGCCACCTCGCGACAGGCAGGACAACAGTACGCGTTTCCCGCGTCGTCGTAAAGGGGTGCCGACGTTGTGAGCCCGCACAGGGCACATGTCACTTGGGCCATGGGAAGTCCTCAGAACCTCTCGCCAAATCACCGCTTGCTATTGTACCCATCCCCTCATATGGGGCAATTCGCGCGGTTTGCCCTTCCGGCAAATTTCGCCTCTTCTTCACGGCGTGTGTTAGAATGAGCGCTGCCTTGAGGTGGACTCTTGTGCACGAAGGAGGGAGCCGGGCGATGAAGCAATCCACATTTGCCCACCGGTACAGGGGAGACGCGGGCATTTTGCGCCTGATGGACGACCTGGGACGCGCCCTTGCCACAGACGAGCGCGTCTACATGATGGGCGGAGGCAACCCCAGCCACATTCCCGAGGTGATGGCCCGATTCCGCCGGAGCATGGAAGCCATCCTTGCCGACCCGGCCCGTTTCAACCGCATGGTCGGCAATTATGCCGCTCCCCAGGGGGATGTGTCCTTTCTGAAAGCGCTGGCCAACCTGCTGCGCCGCGAGTTCGGGTGGGAGATCGGCCCGGAGAACATCGCGCTGACCAACGGGAGCCAGACATCCTTTTTCTACCTGTTCAACATGTTCGCAGGTCCCTTCCCCGACGGGACGAACCGCAAGATTCTCCTGCCCCTCGCGCCCGAGTACATCGGCTACGCGGACGTGGGGCTGGAAGGCGACATCTTCATCGCCGCCCGGCCGGAAATCACCCTGCTCGACGCGCACACGTTCAAGTACCATGTGGACTTCAGCGCCATCACCTCGCGAGACGACATCGGTGCCATATGCGTGTCTCGCCCGACCAATCCCACCGGCAACGTGCTCACGGACGAGGAAATTGCCCGCTTGAGCCAGATGGCCCACGAGATGGATGTGCCCTTCATCATCGACAACGCTTACGGCACCCCCTTCCCCCACATCATTTTCACCGATGCCCAGCCGATATGGGATGACCACGTCATCCTATGTATGAGCCTGTCCAAACTGGGACTGCCGGGCACGCGCACGGGCATCATCATTGCCAATGAGGACATCATCCGCACCATCACCGCCCTGAACGCCATCGTATCCCTGGCGCCCACGTCCGTCGGCGCGTTCATCGTCCACGACCTGGTGGAAAGCGGCGAGATTATCGAGATCGGCCAGAATCTGGTGCGTCCCTACTACCAGCGGAAAGCCGAGCAGGCCATCGAATGGCTCCACCAGGAAATGGACGACCTCCCCTTCTACGTGCACGTGGCCGAGGGGGCCATCTTCCTCTGGCTCTGGTTCAAGGATCTGCCCATCACGAGCCACGAACTGTACGAGCGCCTCAAGGAGCGGGGGGTCATCGTTGTGCCGGGGCACTACTTCTTCCCCGGTCTTCACGAGGAATGGCGCCACAAACACGAGTGTATCCGCATGACGTACTCCCAGGACGAGGAAACCGTGCGCGAAGGCATCCGCATCATGGGAGAAGTGGTGCGGCGGGCGTACGATGCATGAGACGGAGAGGGAGGGGGGCTTGACCGACCTGCCTGTCTGCCCTCACCTGGGCTCGCTGGCCGGAGCCGACACATTTACGACGTATCCCAGTTTTCAGAACCGCTGCTTCGCTACAGGACGCGGTGAGCCTGTGTCGCGCGAGGAACAGGAGCGCTTCTGTCTGAGCGGCACGTACAGACAATGCCCCCGTTTCCAGCGCAGTAGCGTCGCGCTCTCTCACCCTGCACCCGCTCGCGACCGTCCGCGGGGCCTCATCGTGCCCCACTCGCGACAACGCCCAACGCCTGTCCCACCCCCTCGTTCCCGACTTCCCCTCGTGGCGGCCGGTTGTTTCGTTGCTCTCACGTTCCTCTGCTTGGCCCTGATCGCCGGCGTGGCAACGTGGCGATTGCTCGCGCGCCCGGCCCGGCCCCTTTCCCCC
>JALWHQ010000304.1 GCA_026983525.1 Anaerolineae bacterium
ACTGGTATATGCTAACACGTGTCAGTAACGCGTGTTAGCAGCATCAGCGCACCGGCAGGGGTAAGCAGGGAGGCTTTTCATGGCCCCCAAGCGCAAGCGGGTGACCAGTCGGGACGTGGCCCGACTCGCGGGCGTGTCCCGCACCACGGTCTCTCTCGTGTTGAACAACGTGCCCAACGCGCGCATCTCCCCCGAAACCCGACGCCGCGTCCTGGAGGCCGCGCGCCAACTCAATTACCACCCTCACGCCGCGGCCCGCAGCCTCGTCAGCCGCCGCGCCATGACCCTCGGCCTCATCCTTTGCCAGACGCCCGAGCAAGTCTTCGCCGACCCCTTCCTGCCTCAGGTGCTCCTGGGCATCAACAGCGTGGCCCAGGAACACGGCTACCGCATTCTCCTCGAGACGGTCGCCCACCCCGATGACAACGGGTACGCGTCGCTGGCCCTGGAAAAGCGCACCGACGGCATCATCCTCTCGGGCCCGCGCTCCGACGACCACGCGCTGCGCGCGCTGCACGAGGAAGGCTTTCCCATCGTCCTGCTGGGCCAACTGCGAGACACGGACATCCCCTTCGTGGACGTGGACAACGTTCAGGCCGCGCACATGGCCGTTGAGCACCTGATCGAGTTGGGGCACACGCGCATCGGGATCATCACCAATGGGCCGCTTCACTACACGGCCAGTGCCGACCGCCTGGAAGGGTATCGCCGCGCGCTGGCTGCCCACGGCATACCCGTGGACGAGCGTCTCATCACCACGGGCGCGTTTCGCGAGGAAAGCGGGCGAGAGGCCATGGAGCGACTCCTCGACCTGCCCGAACCGCCCACCGCGGTGTTCGCGGCCAGCGACGCCATCGCCCTGGGCGCGATGGTCGCCATCCGCCGCCGCGGTTTGCGTATCCCCGACGACATCGCACTCGTCGGCTTCGACGACATCCCCCTCGCGGCCTACGTCAACCCGCCGCTGACCACCGTGCGCCTGCCCGCGTACGAACTGGGCCGCGAGGCCGCGCGGCTGCTCATCAACATCGTGGAAGTCCGCACGCCCGAGAGCACGCGCATCTTGCTGGAAACCACCCTCGTCGTGCGCGAGTCGTGCGGTGCAGGAAGTGGAAGTTACAGGTCAAAGGTTAAAGGTTAAAGGTAGAGGACGAGAGCGTTCGGAAACTTGCTATGTCGGCCTTACGGCCCTCACCCTCACTCCTCACAGATGGGTGGTCATGAGAAAACTGGTCCGTTGCCATGAGGGCGTGAGGGTCGAAAACCCAGGCTCTGAAAGAGGAGGTGATACCCGATACCCAATACCCGATATCCAATACCCAACGTCCAACAACCCCATCCCCCACTACCCAATCTCTAATCTCTAATCTCTAATCTCCAATCCCTATACATGTACCAAAGGAGGAGGTCATCATGCGTCGGCTCAAGGTGTTCGTGCCCATCCTGATCGCTCTTGTCGTGCTGGCCGCCTGCGCGACGCCCACCCCGCAGGTGGTGGAAAAGGTCGTCAAGGAAACGGTCGTTGTGACCAAGGAAGTGGAAAAGGTAGTGACAAAGGAGATCGAGAAAGTTGTCACCAAAGAAGTGGAAAAGGTGATCACGAAGGAAGTCGAAAAGATCGTGACGAAGGAGGTGCCCACGTCCAAGGGCGTGGTAACCGTGTTGGGCGTGTGGGGTGGTGACGAGTACACCAACTTCCGCGACGCGGTCCTGCCCTTCACGGAGAAGACGGGCATCGGCATGGCCTTCGAGGGGACGCGCGACCTGGCCGCGGTGCTCACCACCCGCCTGGAAGCGGGCAACCCGCCTGACCTTGCCATCCTGCCCAACCCAGGCCAACTGTACGAACTCGCGGCCGAGGGCAAACTCGTGCCCCTGGATTCCTTCATGGACAAGGACCAACTGGTGAAGGACTACGGCCAGTCCTGGATTGACATCGCCAGTTACGATGGCCGCGTTTACGGCATCTTCTACAAGGTCGCCATCAAGAGCCTGGTCTGGTACAATCCCAAGGCCTTCGCGGCCAAGGGCTACAAGGTGCCCACCACATGGGATGAGTTGATCGCCCTCTCCGACCAGATCGTGGCCGACGGTGGCACGCCCTGGTGCATTGGCCTGGAGAGCGGTTCGGCCAGTGGCTGGCCCGGCACGGACTGGATCGAGGACATCATGCTGCGCACCGCGGGTCCCGAGGTGTATGACCAGTGGGTGCGCCACGAAATCCCGTGGACCGACCCCGCGGTGAAGCGGGCGTGGGAACTCTTCGGCCAGATCGCGCGCAACGAGAAGTACGTGTACGGCGGCACCACGGGCGTCCTCTCCACCAACTTTGGTGACTCCCCGCGGCCCATGTTCGACGATCCGCCTGGATGCTACATGCACCGCCAGGCGTCCTTCATTACGGGCTTCTTCCCCGAGGGCCTGAAGGCAGGCGAGGACTACGACTTCTTCCCCTTCCCACCCATCGACGAGAAGTGGGGCACGCCTGCTCTGGTCGCGGGTGACGTGATCGTCATGTTCAACGACACGCCCGAAGCCCGCAAACTGGTCGAGTACCTGGCCTCGCCCGAGCCGCAGGAAGCCTGGGCCAAGAAGGGCGGCTTCATCTCCGCCAACAAGAACGTGCCCCTCGACGCCTATCCTGACGACCTGACCCGCAACATGGCGAAAGCCATCGTGCAGGCCAAGGTCGCCCGCTTCGACGGCTCGGACCTCATGCCCGCGGCGGTTGGCGCCGGCTCCTTCTGGAAGGGCGTGCTGGACTACGTGGGCGGCGCGGACCTGGACGCGGTGCTGGAGGAAATCGAAGCGTCCGCGCAGGAGGCGTATTAGAGGATAATGCGTAATGCGTAACACGTAATGCGTAATACGTAATGCGTAAGTGTGGGGAGGCGGGACCTGGGGCGGCTGAGCAACGCCACCTCGCCCTCCCTGCCTCCCTTCCCCCTCCCCGCACGACGCATCACGCATCACGTATCACGCATCACGCATTACGCATCACGCATCACGCACCACGCGTGACCCGTGATTCTTCTGGAGGACGCCATGCCCAGAAAACGCCGCGACTGGACCCCCTGGCTCTACCTCGCGCCCGCGCTCGTCATCCTCTTCGTGTACCTCGTGTATCCCATCGCGGGCACGGTGTACTACAGTTTCTTCGACAAACGCTCGGAAACGTTCGTGGGGCTGGCGAACTACACCTGGGCCCTCACCTCGAAGCCCATGCTCATCGCCATTCGCAACAATCTCCTCTGGCTCGTCTTCTTCACCGTGCTCGTGGTCGGGTTCGGCCTGCTGTTGGCCGTGCTCGCGGACCGGGTGCGCTATGAGTCGCCGCTGAAGTCGATTATCTTCCTGCCCATGGCCATCTCCTTCGTGGGCGCGGGCGTGATCTGGAAGTTCGTGTACGCGTTTCGCCCCAAGGGCGCGGAGCAAATCGGCCTGTTGAACGCCATCATCACCGCGCTGGGGGGCGAACCCATCGGCTGGCTGGTCAACCGCAGCATCAACAACTTCGCCCTGATCGTGGTGGGCATCTGGGTGTGGACGGGCTTCTGCATGGTGGTGCTCTCCGCGGCCTACAAGGGGATTCCCCGTGAACTCATCGAGGCCGCGCGCGTGGATGGCTCCAACGAGTGGCAGATTTTCCGCCGCATCACCCTGCCCCTGATGATGCCCACCATCGCGGTCGTCACCACGACCATGGTCATCAATGTGCTGAAGGTGTTCGACATCGTGTACGTGATGACGAACGGCGACTTCGGCACCGAGGTGCTGGCGAACCGCATGTACAAGGAAATGTTCAACTTCCGCAACTACGGACGGGCCAGCGCCATTGCCGTGGTGCTGCTGCTGGCAATTATTCCCGTCATGCTGATCAACATTCGCCGCTTTCAGGAAGAGGAGGCTCTGCGATGACCCTGCAACGCGCGCGCGTGTGGATTGCTCGTTTCCCCCTGCACCTGGTGCTTTTGGGCATGGCCCTGGTGTGGTTCACCCCCACGGTGGGGCTGCTGGTGAGTTCCTTCCGCACCAAGGACGCGGT